>JADFXA010000087.1 GCA_015233755.1 Desulfamplus sp.
ATTTTTTTTTACTAACGTTGGAAATTCAGAAGAGATAGAACTACACAGTCAAAATGAGATAAAAAAATATTCAGTAAACCTTATACCATACTCACTAATTAAAACACCAAGAGATGGTTCATCTGCCATTCTTGTTGAAAAAGATTCTCAGCGACTTTGGATATATACATCAAAACATGGTGACTTGATAAAGGTCTTTGAGATACCATGTTCAACTGGTGAAGTTTATGGACCTAAAATGGTTGAGGGAGACAAAAAAACACCAGAAGGTATCTATTTTATCAAGCAGACTTATGAAGATAGATTCTTGACGCCAGTTTACGGAACAAGGGCATTTACTACAGATTACCCAAATTTGCTTGATAAAATAGTAGGTAAAACTGGTAGTGCTATATGGCTTCATGGTACAAATAGAGAACTTAAACCAATGGATTCAAATGGCTGTGTAGCAATGAATAACGAAGATGTAGTGAAACTTGACCCTTATGTAGTCCTTGATGAGACCCCAGTCATTATAGTAGATCGTCTTGATTATGTCCCTTTAGAGACAAATGTATCACAACGGATTGGCATTCTTAATTTTCTATCTAAATGGATTGAATCACTTAATAAAGGATCGTATTTAGAGTATCTTTTTTACTATGAGTCAAACTATATACCAGATATGAAATGGTGGGCAGAATGGGTTGATATTCGATCTCGAACTGCATTAGCATCAAATCCTGTTAAAGCACAGTTCGATTATGTTGGTATCTATAAGCATAAAAACTATTTTGTGGTGTTATTAGATTTTCAAGTTACTTCTATTTATCGCACAGTATCTGTAGGAAAACGTAAGCTATTTATAAATAACCATAATAATAACTTTTCTTCTTATAATGATAACTCTTATAAGATTATCGGGGATACTTTTCAAACTATTTCAATAAAGAAAAAAGCTATAAAAAGTAGCCATTTTATAGCTGCTGCTTCACAACTGGATCTACAATATGGAGAGTATGAAAAAAAATAGAACTTGACATATTAAGCTTAATGGGGTAATGAAACCAAATTATTTTTTATGAACAGGAGAAAGGTGAATTGAAAAAATATACATATAGTGCAAATCGCTCAGATAATAAAGAGAAATGGTGTATCATTGATGCCAAAGATAAAGTATTAGGTAGAGTTGCTACTGAAGTGGCTATGAGGATTAGAGGTAAAAATAATCCTCTTTTTACACCACATGCAGATACAGGAGATTGGGTAATAGTTGTAAATGCTGACAAAGTACGCCTTACTGGTAATAAATGGGAACAGAAAAAATATTATCGACATACAGGTTATATGGGCGGAATCAAATTTGTAACAGCAGGTGAGCTTCTTGCAAAAAAACCTGAAGAGTTATTAAAAAAAGCTGTTAGGGGAATGCTTCCTAAAAATCCACTTGGAAGAAAACTTAATACCAAATTGCGTGTCTATGCAGGAAGTGAGCATCCTCATGCTGCTCAACAACCAGAGATTGTTGAAATATAGTATAAACATATAAGGATATTTTGATTACTTATGGAAAATGAAAATATATACTACGCAACTGGAAAACGTAAAAGTTCTGTTTCAAAAACATGGCTAAAACCAGGAAGCGGAAATATTACAGTGAATAACAGATCACTAAACGACTATTTTACACTTAGTATGGCAAGAGAATTACTAACTTCTCCGTTAGTTTTGACTGAAAATATAGATAAATTTGATGTTACAATTACCGTTCTTGGTGGTGGTATAATGGGGCAAGCTGGCGCTGTCAGACATGGAATTACAAAAGCTCTTGTGCTTGCAAATCCTGAACTTAGGGGAGTGCTAAAAAAAGCAGGTTTTCTTACAAGAGATGCAAGAACTAAAGAACGTGATAAATATGGTCAAAAAGGTGCAAGAGCCAATTATCAATTTTCAAAGAGATAACAAATATAGTAGTAGTGTTATTTATCAATTTGTTTTAACAAATGTGTTGTTTAAAGGGGATTCTTAGAAATCCCCCTTTTCTTTTTATCTCTTTTACTTGTTAGTTTGGCTCACTTTTGCCCATGTGTCTTTAAGCGTTACAGTTCTATTAAACACTAAACCTTCTTTCGATGACTCTTTTGAATCTGTACAAAAATATCCGAGCCTCTCAAATTGATATGCTTTTTCTGGTTCTGCATCTTTAAGTGATTTCTCAACTCTGCAACCTTCAAGTTTTACAAGTGATTCAGGGTTGATATTTTTTGTAAAATCATCGTTCTCAGCTTCTGGGTCTTCAGCCATAAATAGCCTATCATAGAGATTAACTGATACTGGAATAGAGCCTTCGGAGGATACCCAGTGAAGTGTCCCTTTTACCTTTCTGCCATCAGGAGCATCACCGCCGCGAGTAGCTGGATCATAATTGCATATAAGCTCTAAAATATTACCATCTTTATCTTTTAAAACCTCTTTACAAGTTATGAAATAACCATATCTAAGTCTCACCTCACGCCCTGGTGCAAGTCTAAAAAATTTTTTTGGAGCATCTTCCATAAAGTCATCTTGTTCAATATAGATAGTTTTTGAAAAGATTATCTTTCTTGTTCCCATTTCTGGTTTTTGAGGATGATTTTGAGCCTCAAGCTCTTCAATTTGATCGTGTAGCCAATTTTCAATAGTTACTTTCAGAGGTCGTAATACAGCCATAACTCTGGGTGCATTATCGTTTAGGTCATCACGCAGACAATTTTCAAGAAGACCTACATCAATACGACTCTCTTTTTTGCTAACCCCAATTATATTACAAAAATTTCTAATAGCTTCTGGTGTGTAACCTCTGCGTCTTATTCCAGCAATAGTTGGAAGTCTTGGGTCGTCCCAGCCATCAACGTATTTGTTTTCAACAAGTTTTTGTAATTTTCTTTTGCTCATTACAGTGTAGTTAAGGTTCATTCTTGCAAATTCAATTTGCTGAGGGTGGCATGGAGAATTTACTTCATCAAGAAGCCAATCATACAAAGGACGGTGATCTTGGAATTCCAAGGTGCAAAGAGAGTGGGTAACACCCTCTAAAGCATCAGAAATACCATGAGTAAAGTCATACATTGGATAGATACACCATTTATCCGCCGTTCTTGGATGAGCCATTTTTTTGATTCTGTAAATAACGGGATCACGCATGTTTATATTTGGAGATGCCATGTCAATCTTTGCTCGCAACACATAGGTTCCATCTTCAAATTCACCGTTTTTCATTCTCTCAAAAATATCAAGATTTTCAGATATTGGACGATTTCTGTCTGGACTCTCCTTTCCAGGCTCAGTTAGGGTTCCTCTATATTCTCGCATCTGTTCACTCGTAAGGCTGCAAACATAAGCTTTGCCTTGTTTAATTAGCTCAACTGCAAATTCATATAGCTTATCAAAATAGTCTGAAGCATAGTAAATCTTTTCACCCCAATCAAATCCGAGCCATTTAACATCGGAAATTATTGAGTCAATATATTTTTGATCCTCTTTAGCTGGATTTGTATCATCAAATCTAAGATTGCACTTACCTTTAAACTCATGTGCAATACCAAAATTTAAACAGATTGATTTTGCATGTCCAATGTGGAGAAACCCATTAGGTTCTGGAGGGAATCTGGTGACAACCTTTCCGTTATTTTTACCATTCTCAAGATCTTCTGTAATTATATTTTTGATAAAATTATTTTTTCTGTTAGCGTCTTCTTTTATATTCTCTTCTTCCATAAATTCCCTTAATTTTTTTACCATAACACTGGTTTAATAGCTCAAATACTTGTTGTAAATAAATAGACTATTGTCCTGCTGGCTTTAACTTACTTAAAAGCAGCTTATTTGCCTGACTTAAACGACTTGCCATAATTCCAAAAAGATGTCTTGCAACTTCAGGATATTTTTCAATTACCTCAAGTAGTTTATCACCTGGAAAACGTTTAACTTCGGTTCGCCCTTTGGACATAATTGATGCTGATCTTGGCTCTCCTGTAATGGCTGCCATCTCACCGAAATATTCACCAGGTTCATGTATTTCAGCAATCTTTTTACCAGCTTTAACAACATATAGAGAACCACGAACTAGTTTAAAAAAGTCAATATCATTATTCCCCTCACGTATAATAACATCCATATCTTCATATCTTTCAATGTCAGGATTAACAAGGTATGCAGGTAGAGCCTCTTTTGTAATTGTGGTCTTTTTTAATACCTCTTCAAGTGAAGTTACACCTTGACGCACCTTTTCAAGACCAGCATCTCTCAATGTTGTCATACCCTCTTGAACAGCAATCTTTCTCAATTGATCCTCGGGAAGTTTGGAGTTAATAGCCTTTCCAACCTCATCTGTAACTTCCATGAGTTCGTAGAGACCAACTCTTCCTTTATATCCAGTTCCATTACAATGATTACAGCCCTTTGGTCCCATAATTGTAAGTGGTGGGATATTTTTTGCTGGATTCCCTAAAATCATCTCTTTAGTAAAACCATGTAACTCTAACTCTTTTGGATCATGTCCTGTTACAACTTGTTTGCATTGAGGGCATAGCCTTCTTGCAAGACGCTGAGATAAGACCATTGTAACGGCGGAAGCAAGCATATAAGAGGGAATGCCAATGTCAATAAGTCTTCCAATTGTTGAAGGGCAATCATTTGTATGAAGGGTACTAAAAACAAGATGGCCTGTCATAGCTGCTTTTACAGCAATCTCTGCTGTTGTAATATCACGAATTTCACCAACCATTATAATGTCAGGGTCTTGACGTAAAAACGCTTTAAGGGCAGCAGCAAAAGTCATACCTACACTATCTTTTACTGGAACTTGGTTAATACCCCTAAAGTTAAACTCAATTGGGTCTTCTGCTGTCAATATCTTTGTATCTTCTTGATTAAGACGATTCAGAAGTGAGTAAAGAGTAGTTGTTTTTCCGCTGCCAGTTGGACCTGTAACAAGTAAAAGCCCGTAAGGTCTATTAATACACCGTTTTATAGATTTGAATGTTGCATCTTCAAATCCCATTTTTGTTAGATCAACATTTAATGCACTTTGATCTAAAATACGAAGAACTATACCCTCTCCCCAAAGTGTAGGAAGAGTTGAAACACGAAAATCAACGGTCTTTTTCTTTCCAAGACGCAGCTTTATTCTTCCGTCTTGAGGAATTCTTCGCTCTGCAATATTGAGTTCCGCAAGAATTTTAAATCTTGAAATAACAGCGTTTTTAATGCTCAAAGGAAGATTCATCGCCTTAAACAATCCACCATCAAGCCTGTATCTTACCTGAAGAGATTTCTCAAATGGTTCAATATGAATATCGCTGATGCCGTCATTAATAGCTTTAGTTAGAATACCATTAACCAGCTTAATAATTGGAGCATCTGACGCCATGAACTCATCATAATTCTTAGAATCATCAGCAGCAACCTCAACTTCGTCAGCAGCCTCAGCAACCAAAGAGCCAAAGTCATCTACAGAGGAAACGTTCTGTTCCTCTTCAGTCTCCTCCTCAAAATGGATAAGCTCTTTATACTCTTCATCGCTTATCTTATAAAAATCTCTGTAAGCCTGTATTACATCATGTTCAGTTGAGACACATACTTTAATCTCTTTTCCACCAACTAAATTCTTAATATCTTCAACTGCATCTGTGTCAGTTGGTTCTGTCATCGTGATAATAAAAATGTCCTCTTTCATAGCAAGAGGAAAAGCCATGTGTTCTTTGGCCTTTTCAATTGGAAGGAGGCTTAAAATATTTGCTGTTGGCTTCATCTCTGAAAATTTTACAACTGTATATCCTTGAACTCTACCGAGAAGATTGACAATAGTTTCAGGATCAATAAAACCCATTGAGAGGAGTATTTTACTTAGCTTCATACCCGTTTTTTTCTGCTGATCTAAAGCTGCCTGCAACTGAACACTCGTAATCTGTCCCTCTTTAGAGAGTACCTCGCCGATACGAGTTTTACTCGCACCTGATTGATCTTTTATTGTATTTTTTAGGGCGGTTCCCTTTTTCTTTACGGGTACGTTCATCTATTCCTCCAGAAGAGATTAAGCTGTTTTATATGTCTATCCTAATTAGATGGACACCATTTTAAGACTAAAAATATTGTTAAAAATGGTCGTAAATTTTTTTTGCACCACCATATATTAAAAGTACACCAAGCATATAGAAACAGAACTGGATAATACCTGTTGCATGGCTAAATGCCTCTATTGATACTATTTTGGGCAGCACTTGCGGTATTCTGTAAAAAACCCCAAGACCCGCCATTACAAGAGCTGCTCCCCATATAATTTGTATTTTTTTTTTATCCATAATTATCCTAACAATCTAATATTGGTTAAATACGACAATATTAGGGTTATATCTAACATACTAGTTCTATTCAAAATCTTGAATCTCTGCAAGCTTTGAGTCAAAAATCGCTTTTTTCGAGTCAAGCTCATCTATTTTTTTTTCAAGAGTCTCAAAGAGTAGATCGATCTCACCTTGACACTTGGCAATATCTATAGCAATAGTTGCAATCTCTTTACCATTCATCTTCTCTGATGCTTTCTGCATAGCTAAGTGAAGCTCTTTTAGTCGAGCTTCATAAGTTTCTATTAGTTTTTCATCTTTTGCAATAGCTTTTTCTATATGACTAACTGATTTTGAGCGCTCTTGTATAATGTCTGAACGAAGTTTTCTTAACTCTTTTTTAGAAAATTTTTTAGAGTCATTTTCTGAATTCAATAGATATGAAGGGGTAAAATTTTTTGTAGGTATATTATTGGTGGGATGGTTGTTTAGAGTATTGTTTTTTTGACCATTAATGATTTGGTTCTTGCTTATTTCGTCTTCCCATCCCTCTTTATCAAGAAATTCTTGATACGTGCCTTCAAAAATACGCACCATATCATTTTTGAAAATGATCAGGCGGTTTGCCAATGAGTGGAGAAACATCTCATTATGGGTAACTAATAGGACAGCTCCTTTAAAATTATCAAGGGCAAGAACGAGCGAATCACAAGACTCCATATCAAGATGGTTTGTAGGTTCATCAAGCATCAAAATATTTAAAGGTTTTGTTAAAAGCTTTGCAAGCATTACACGGCTTTTCTCACCTCCTGAAAGAACAGAAATCTTTTTTAAGGCACTGTCTCCTTCAAACATAACTGCACCGCATATATTTCTTGCCTTCTGGCGATCCATGTCAGGGTGTGAATATAATATTTCCTCTTCAATAGTGGCATTCATGTTTAAAGATGCAATATTTGTCTGCTCAAAGTATCCCATTGCAACTCCGGGATTGTAGCTTATTTTGCCTGAATTTGGAGATAGTTTGCCACAAAGAATTTTAAGCAATGTTGTCTTGCCTTTGCCATTTTTTCCAATAATCGCTATTCTATCATCAGGTGATACAGTAATACTGAAATTATCAATAAGTGGTAAGCCTTCATAGGTAGCAGCTATTCCAGAATCATAATTACTAAAACTGGGGTGTTCGCTGTCTCTTTCAAGGCTATTAGAGTATAGAGGGTTATCAGATAAACCGTATGAAAAAGTTATTCCATCACACTCCATTACCTTTTTACCGGCAAACTCTTTATCTCGAAATGAAAACTCAAGAGATTCTATTCTCTGCAACGCATCTTTTTTCTCCATTTTTGCAAGAGCTTTCACTCTGGATTGAACCAGTCCCGCAAGTCTCGCCTTTGCGCGAAATCTTGTGATAAAAAGCTCCATCTCTTTTCTTCGTTTTTCTTCATTTACTCTTGTTTTTTCATATATCTCTTCATCTTGTGCGATCTGCTCGTAATATTTTGAGGTTGTGCCTAAAATTTTGCGGATCACACAACGGTGGATTCCAGCAATATGGGTAACAATACCGTCCATAAAGCCTCTATCATGTGTTACCAGCAAAATTTCACGTGACCAGGTTCTTAAAAATGAGGAAATCCAGCGAATGGAGACAATATCAAGATAGTTTGTTGGCTCGTCAAGTATCAAAAGATCAGGATCAGATACAAGAACCTTTGCAAGAGTGAGGCGAACTTGATAGCCACCTGAAAAATCAGAAGGGGGTCTATTCATATCATTGTCAGAAAAGCCAAGGCCCGCAAGAATCTTTTCAGCTTTCCAATAGTGATCTTTTTCATGTTCTGGCAATCCAACCATACATTCGTCAAGCACACTATCTTTTGAAAATGAGATATGCTGTGTAAGAT
>JADFXA010000088.1 GCA_015233755.1 Desulfamplus sp.
CGAAGCCTCACTACATCAGCATCACCAACCTTTTCAATACGCTCTTTTACCTGAGTTAATCCTTTTAGTTCACTGGATATAAAATGGGTTTTACAGAAGATCAAATATTTTTCAAGAGAGTGTCTCTATAGTAATTGATCTATAACCAGGAAATCCTGTACCAGCGGGGATCAGGCGTCCCATAATGACATTCTCCTTAAGGCCTCTTAAATCGTCATATCTGCCCTGAATACTGGCTTCGGTCAATACTTTTGTAGTTTCTTGAAAAGATGCAGCAGATATGAAACTATCTGTTGCAAGTGATGCCTTAGTAATACCAAGTATTAAAGGCTCTCCTCTTGCGGGTTCTCCACCCTTCATAACAGCTTGGCGATTGGCTTCAGCAAATTTCACTCTATCAACTTGTTCATCAGGAATAAAATTGGTATCTCCTACCTCAATAACTTTAACGCGCCGCATCATCTGACTAATGATAACTTCAATGTGCTTATCGTTTATTCTTACACCTTGAAGGCGATAGACCTCTTGAACCTCATCAACAAGATAACGTGCCAAAGCAACTTCACCCTTAATATTTAGTATATCCTGAGGGTTGGCACTACCACCTATGAGAGGCTCTCCCGCCTTGACGTAATCACCATCATAAACGCTTAAATGTCTCCCTTTAGGAATGAGATACTCTTTTTTATCTCCAATATCTGTAGGGGTTATAGTTACCTTTTGCTTACCTTTTGCACCTTTAGTAACCGTTACATAACCATCTATCTCACTTAATACACTTGGCTCTTTGGGTTTACGAACCTCAAATAGTTCAGCAACTCTTGGAAGACCACCTGTAATATCTTTAGTTTTAGTAGTTGCCCTTGGAAGTTTTGCAATAACATCACCTGCCATAACCTCATCATCTTCATCTTTCATTAAAATGGCATTAACAGGTAAAAAATATCTCACAACAGATGAAGCTCCGGGAAGTTTTACACCCTTACCATCTTTATCTTTAATTGTAATCTGAGGACGAAGCACATCACCAGATTTTTCAGGTGATTTACCTTCAATAATAGTGCGGCTTGCTTTTCCTGTCACTGGGTCAATCTGCTCTTGAACAGTTGTGCCCACTTCAATATCTGCATATCTTACCTTACCACTTACCTCTGTAATAATTGGAGTAGTAAAAGGATCCCAAGTTGCAAGAACATCGCCGACCTCGACATTTTGCCCATTGCTAACTAACAAAGAGGCACCATAAATAACCTCCTCTTTTGCCCTTTCTCTACCTTCAGGACCAACAATTGAAAAACCACCGCCTTTACGATTCATTACAATCTGCTCAGGATTAGCCGCATCAGCAGTTTTTCTCAAGGCAATATCTAAGTTTTCGTTAAACTTTATGATACCAGCAACTCTTGCTTTAATTTCAGCGACCTCAACTTTACGACTTGCTGTTCCACCTATATGGAAAGTACGCATAGTAAGCTGAGTTCCTGGCTCTCCAATAGATTGAGCAGCAAGTATTCCAACAGCCTGCCCTATCTCTACAGTTTGGCCATGTGCTAAATCTCGACCATAGCATTTAGCACAAACTCCATTTTTAGCTTTGCATGTAAGGACAGATCTTATTTTAACGGTTGTAACTCCAGCAGCTTCTATCTTTTCAACCATACGCTCATTAAGCTCAACCCCTTTTTTAACAATGATCTCATTTTTATAGGGGTCAATTACATCGGATTGCACTACTCTTCCAAGAATTCTCTCTCCAAGACTCTGAATAACCTCACCACCTTCAAGAAGTGACTCTACATCGACGCCCATCAAAGTTCCACAATCATGCTCAATAACAGTGCAATCTTGGGCAACGTCAGCAAGACGACGAGTCAAATATCCTGAGTTTGCTGTTTTGAGCGCAGTGTCAGCAAGTCCTTTTCTTGCACCATGTGTTGAGATGAAATATTGCAAAACAGTCAAACCTTCACGGAAACATGCAGTAATAGGGTTCTCAATGATTTCGCCTGACGGTTTTGCCATAAGACCTCTCATACCAGCAAGCTGACGCATCTGATCTTTACTTCCTCTTGCTCCTGAATCTGCCATCATATAAACAGCATTTAAAACATCTTCAGTTGAGTTTGGTCCACCCGGTTTTTTCATAACAGCCATCATGGCATCAGCAATATCATCAGTACTTTTTGCCCAAATATCGACAACTTTATTATACTTTTCACCTTGGGTAATCAAACCTTCTGAATATTGTTGTTTTATATCAAGAACACTCTGTTCAGATTTTCTTATAATATCCCACTTGCTATCTGGAATAATCATATCATCAATACAGATAGAAAGACCTCCAAGTGTTGAATACTCATATCCAATATCTTTAAGGCGATCAGCAAGGATAACTGTCTCTTTAAGTCCTATGTTTCTGTAGGCATAATCAACAAGGGCACGTACAGAAGATTTGTCCATTAGTCGGTTCACAAGATCAAATGGAATTGTACTTTTTCTCTCATCAACACGGAAAATATTTAGCTCTCCACCAGATTCAATAATATCAGAATATTGTGTCTCTAAAAGTTCAAACAGGTGATTTGAGACGATCTCTGAAATTTGAAAAATGTTACTAAACTCTTTACGAGTTAATATGCCGGTGGCTCCATGATTCGCAACTGTCTCTTCATCACAATATTTTGCCCTTACAGATTCAAAAGACTCTCCACTTTTTAACTCTTTTAGGGCATTTTGAGCTAATTGACTAATAGTTAACCCACTCTCTTCTCTATGTTTAATAACAATACGGCTTAACGAAAGCAAAGTATCGCCTGGAATAATCTCCCATAAAAGGATTCTTCCAGTTGTAGTTTCATAGATTTTACCATCAATTCTAACTTTTATCTTTGCATGGAGATTTAGCTCTCCTGAATCAAATGCTGATCTTACTTCAGAAACACTTGAAAAGAGTGTACCCTCACCTTTTTTACCATCAGCTCCACGAGTCATGTAGTAAATTCCAAGAACAATATCTTGTGTTGGAACAATTACTGGCTGACCATTAGCTGGAGAGAGAATGTTGTTACTTGAAAGCATAAGCACCCTTGCCTCAAGCCTTGCTTCAAGTGAAAGCGGGACATGAACAGCCATCTGATCACCATCAAAGTCAGCATTAAAAGCTGTACATACAAGCGGGTGCAGCTGAATTGCCTTGCCTTCGATCAAAATAGGCTCAAATGCCTGAATACCAAGACGATGCAATGTTGGTGCACGGTTCAACATTACAGGATATTCTCTTACAACATTATCAAGAGCATCCCATACGGCATCCTCTTCTCTTTCAACCATCTTTTTGGCACTTTTAACTGTAGATACTAAACCTTTTTGCTCAAGATAGTTGTAAATAAAAGGTTTAAACAGCTCTAATGCCATTTTTTTGGGTAATCCACATTGGTGAAGACGTAAGTTAGGACCGACTGTAATAACAGTACGACCTGAATAATCGACACGTTTACCAAGAAGGTTTTGACGAAATCTACCTTGTTTACCTTTTAATGTGTCGCTCAATGATTTGAGAGGCCGCTTGTTTGTGCCTGTTACAACTCTACCATGCCGCCCATTATCAAACAGAACATCAACAGACTCTTGAAGCATTCTCTTTTCGTTACGAACAATTATATCAGGTGCAGCAAGATCGATAAGCCTTTTAAGACGGTTGTTCCGATTTATAACCCTTCTGTAAAGATCATTTAGGTCTGATGTTGCAAACCTTCCCCCTTCAAGAGGTACTAAAGGCCTTAAGTCAGGCGGCAATACAGGTATAGCTGTCATAATCATACGTGTAGGGCTTATACCAGAGTTTAGGAAAGCATCTACAACTTTAAGTCTCTTAGACATTTTTTGTTTTTTTGCCACAGACTTTGTAGTTGTAATCTCTTCTCTCAACTCTTTATAAACTGCCTCAAGATCAATCTCTTCAAGAAGCTTTAAGATTGCTTCCGCACCAATACCAACCTCAAACTCATATCCAAATTGATCAATTGCTTCTTGATATTTCTCATCTGAAAGCAGTTGCAACCGAGTAAGTTCAGTCTCTCCTGGATCAATCACCACATAAGAGTCAAAATAGAGAACCTTTTCAAGATTTTTTAGAGTCAAATCAAGAACATTACCTATTTTACTTGGCAGGCTCTTTAAAAACCAGATATGAGATACAGGACAGGCAAGTTCAATGTGAGCCATTCTTTCTCGCCTTACTTTAGATTGAATGACCTCTACACCACATTTTTCACAGATAACACCTCTGTGTTTCATTCTTTTATATTTGCCGCAATTACACTCATAATCTTTAGTTGGACCAAAAACTTTAGCACAAAACAGTCCATCACGTTCTGGCTTAAAAGTCCTATAGTTTATTGTTTCAGGCTTTTTTATCTCACCATGGGACCACTCTCTTATTTGATCAGAAGAGGCAAGGTTTATCTGGACTCCTTTATAGAGCTTAGGATCTTTTGGCTTTGCAAAAAAATCGTATATGGTTTCCAATATCTTCTCCTTAGTTATTTCCTTCAATTAGATTGATATCGAGTCCCAAACTCTGAAGTTCTTTGGTAAGAACTCTAAAAGATTCAGGCATTCCGGGTTCAAGGACATTCTGACCCTTAACAATTTTTTCATACATGCGAGTACGTCCGCTCATATCATCAGATTTTACCGTGATAAATTCTTGAAGAGCATGAGCTGAACCATAAGCCTCCATTGCCCATACCTCCATCTCTCCTAACCTCTGTCCACCAAATTGAGCTTTTCCTCCAAGCGGCTGTTGCGTTACCAAAGAGTATGGACCTATTGAGCGAGCGTGGAGTTTATCGTCAACAAGATGGTGGAGTTTGAGCATATACATGATTCCAACAGTAATCGGTTTATCAAAAGGCTCACCCGTTCTTCCATCATATAGTATAGATTGGCCAGATGAACTAAGACCAGCATACTTAATAAGAGCTTTTATCTCCTCTTCTGATGCACCATCAAATACAGGTGTTGACATGTGAACTCCGTTTCGATACTGAGAAGCAAATGCAATCAACTCTTTTCTGTCCATATTATCAATAGCATCAACAAAAACCTTTTCTTCATCATTTACAACAGATACAGGAGCTGTACAATCATTGGTATAATGGGCATCAAAGTCGTAATCTATCTTGCCTTCCATTATATCTACTGTCTTAACAGGGGGAGTTGTAAATATGCGTTTAAGTTTTCCTTTTAACTCGTCATATTTAATCTTCTCTTTCACCTCATCAAGAAGATCATCAATTTGACGACCAAGACCGCGGGCAGCACACCCTAAATGAATTTCAAGTATCTGCCCAACATTCATACGAGATGGAACGCCTAAAGGATTTAAGACCATATCAACAGTTCTTCCATCTTCAAAATATGGCAAATCTTCAACTGGTAGAATTCTTGATACAACACCTTTATTTCCATGCCGTCCAGCCATCTTATCGCCGACAGAAAGAACCCTTTTCATTGCAACATTAACTTTAATAAGCTTAAGGACACCGGGAGGCAGCTCATCACCTTTCTCAAATCTTACTACTTGGCTCTCAAAAAACTCATTGGCGATTTTTATCTGCTTTTCAGCCTTTTCAACAATATCTTGTGCAGCATCACTCTTGATACCAAGCTCTCTTGCTAATTCATCATTTGAATGTGAATCTTCAACCGATATATTTATAAGATCAGATACAGATAGTTTTGTGCCATGACTCTTTTCTATCTCGCTAAAAATATTTCCTCTTACAACAGTGCCTGAAGGGATAATAACCTGTTTTCCTTTTTTAATGTGAGTTGTAAGTTTGCAACCATCTAAAATCTCTTCAATACTATCTTTTGCCGCTTTAGTTATAATTTGGATCTCATCATCTCTGTTCTTTTCCAAGGTTGAAATCTCAAAATCTTCAATTGACCTTGTCCGTTCATCCTTGGGCAATCCACGTCTTGAAAAAACCTTAGCACTTGTAACAATACCCTCAACTCCAGGTGGAACTCTTAAAGATGTATCTTTAACATCGCCTGCTTTTTCACCAAAAATAGCCCTAAGCAACTTCTCTTCAGGAGAGAGTTGAGTCTCACCTTTCGGAGTTACTTTACCAACAAGTATATCACCAGGTTTTACTTCAGCACCAAGTCTAATAATACCGCTGTCATCTAAATCTTTTAACGCTTCCTCTCCAACATTGGGAATATCTCGTGTTATCTCTTCTTTGCCAAGTTTTGTATCTCGTGCAACAACTTCAAACTCCTCTATATGAACAGATGTATAGACACCGTCCATAACTAAACGTTCACTCACAAGAATTGAATCTTCGTAGTTGTAACCACTCCATGGCATAAAAGCAACGGTAACATTTTTCCCTAAAGCAAGTTCTCCCCTTTCTGTTGAAGGCCCATCTGCAATAACTTCACCTTTTCTAACGAAATCCCCTTTCTTAACAATAGGTCTTTGGTTAAAACAGGTGTTTTGGTTAGATCTTACAAATTTTGAAGAAGTGTAGATAGATACAAGTTTATCAGCGGTCCCCATTGGATTGTAGTAGTTTGAAGAAGCAAACTTATCTTTAGAGTTATTTAAAAGATTTTGCACAACTATACGCTGGGCATCAACTTGAACTACAACGCCATCATGTTCAGCAACAATAGCAACTCCTGAATCTCTTGCTACAACACCTTCGATACCAGTTCCAACAAGCGGAGCCTCACTTTTGATAAGTGGAACAGCTTGCCGCTGCATGTTGGATCCCATCAAAGCTCTATTTGCATCATCATTCTCAAGAAACGGGATAAGTGATGCAGAAACAGATACAAGCTGATTTGGTGAAACGTCCATAAACTCAATATCACTATTTGGAACAAGCTCAAACTCTCCAGCTACTCTTGCAGAGATATTATCTTTTATAAATCTACCATCATTATCGAGCAAAGCGTTAGCCTGAGCAATTGGATGTTCTTTTTCTTCAAATGCAGATAGATGTTTTATCTCTTTTGATACCACTCCATCTTTAACAATACGATAAGGTGTCTCTACAAAACCAAAGCGATTTACACGGGCATAGGTACATAAAGAGACAATCAAACCAATATTTGGACCTTCAGGAGTTTCAATAGGACAGATTCTACCATAATGAGAAGTGTGAACATCTCTTACCTCAAATCCTGCTCTCTCACGTGTTAGACCACCTGGACCCAAGGCACTGAGACGCCGCTTATGTGTAGTTTCAGAAAGAGGGTTTGTCTGATCCATAAATTGTGACAATTGGCTTGTACCAAAAAATTCACGAACAACTGCTGATACAGGTTTTGGGTTGACAAGATCGTTTGGCATCATTGCATCAACCTCCTGCATACTCATTCGTTCTTTTATAGCCCTCTCCATCCTCACAAGCCCGATTCTATACTGGTTTTCTAATAACTCTCCAACAGCTCTTACCCTTCTGTTACCAAGATGATCAATATCATCAACAGCTCCTTGGGTATCTTTTAACTGAACAAGTTTTTCAGCAGTAAGTAGAATATCCTCTTTTCTTAAAGTTTTGACCTCAATATCAGTTCCCACTTCAAGACGATGGTTCATTTTTAGACGTCCAACATTTGAAAGATCATAATATGCGGGTTTAAAGAAAAGATGATCAATAAATTCCTGAGCTACCTCAGGTGTTGCAGGATTTCCGGGTCTAAGCCTCCTATAAATTTCCATAAGAGCCTCAGCACGAGATGTAACTTTATCGATCGCAAGTGTTTTTCTCATTGAATCTGAGCTGTAAGAATCAACATAGAGAATCTTAAAGGTATTGAGCCCAGCAGCTTCAATTTTATCAAGAGTATCAATATTGATAATCTCTCCAGCCCTAACAAGAACCTCTTCCGTTGCTGGATGATATATAGTCTCTGCAGATGCCTTTCCATAAAGTTCGTCTTTGTTTATGGGTATATACTCAAGACCAGCATCCTTAAGCTGTTTCAAAGCTCTTTTTGTAAAAAGCCTGCCTTTTTTTACAGCGATCTCACCAGTCTGAGGATCAACTACATCATAACTTGCCCTATGTCTCTTAAGGTTGTCAGGATTAAATTTTTTAAAATAAGATCCATCTTTTTTAACA
>JADFXA010000089.1 GCA_015233755.1 Desulfamplus sp.
AAGAAAAGCTCCTTGCTGCATCTCAGTAACTGTATTGTTTAATATATCTGTAAAAGCCTCTTTTGACTCCTGACGTGTTAAAGATTGTTTCTGTATAAGACGGGTAATCAGAGTTCCAAATTCCCTGTTTTTTTCTATATCCATTGTAAATTATCCATAATGTAAAAGTTTATTGAAATTAGGATTGTTCCATCTGGTTTAAAAACTATCATACTCCCTGCGTCTGATAATTTCTTGCTGATGATCTAAATCAAGATCAACAAAGTAGTCGCTATAACCCGCCACTCTAACAAGTAAATTACGGTATTCATCAGGAAATTGCTGAGCTTTTTTCAAAGTCTGGGTATCCACCACATTGAACTGAATATGGTGTCCATTTAGCTTAAAATAGGTTCTGATTAAAGACGCAAGCTTGTCCAAATCCTCCTCATTTTTCAAAATATCTGGCAAGAATCTCTGGTTAAGAAGCGTTCCACCAGATTTGAACTGATCCATCTTGCTTAATGATTTTATAACAGCAGTTGGTCCATGTCTATCAGCACCATGAGAGGGTGAAGTGCCGTCAGACTCAGGAAGTCCTGATAAACGCCCATTTGCTGATGCTCCAAGCATTTTTCCAAAATAGACATGACAGGTAGTTGACAGCATATTTAGATGATAAACACTCCCTTTTGTGTTAGCTTTGCCATCAATAGCATCAAATAAAGAGGCATATACCTTCTTCATAATATTGTCTGCATAATCATCATCATTTCCAAAAAACGGGGTCATGTTCCAAAGTCTCATTCTCAGAGGCTCTTCACCTTCAAAGTTATGGGCAAGTGCTTTAAGAAGCTTCTCCATAGTAACGGTTTTTTCCTCAAAAACATGCTTTTTTATTGCAGAGAGGCTGTCTGTAATAGTGCCAATTCCACAGCACTGAATGTAGTTGGTATTATATCTTGGTCCGCTGTTATAATAATCACGCCCTTTTTCTATGCAATCGCGTATAACAACAGAGAGAAAAGGTGCTGGCGAGTAGGTTGCAAACATACGCTCAATGTAATTATTTACCCTTATTTTAAGCTCAACAATATAGTTAAGCTGTTTTTCAAAAGCATTGTAAAGCTCATCGTAAGTGGTAAAAGCTGTTGGGTCTCCTGTCATTGGTCCTATCTGACGTTTACCTACAGGGTCAAAGCCGTTGTTAAGAGCAAGTTCTAAAATTTTTGGTACATTTAAATAACCTGTTAAAATATAAGCCTCTTTCCCAAAAGCACCAGTCTCAATGCAGCCAGAGCAGCCACCTTCGCGGGCGTCTTCAACTGTTTTGCCAACTCTAACCTGTTCCATAACTACAGTATCAGCATTGAAAACTGAAGGGTAGCCATAACCTTGACGAATTACGCGGCAGGCAGCTTTTAAAAAACGCTGAGGAGTTCTTTCGCTTATCTGGACGTTGCTTTGCGGCTGAAGCAATTTTAACTCATCGATTATCTCAAGTATCATATATGAAAGTTCATTTGTTCCGTCAGAGCCATCGCGTTTTAATCCACCAAGGTTTATATTGGTAAAATCGTTGTATGTCCCGCTCTCTTTAGCAGTAACCCCAACTTTGGATGGTGCAGGATGGTTGTTTACCTTGATCCAAAGGCAGCTTATAAGCTCTTTTGCCCTATCACGGTCTATTGCCCCAGCTTTAATATCGTTTTCATAGAATGGGTATAGATGCTGATCAATGTGGCCAGGGCTCATTGCATCCCAGCCATTTAGCTCTGTAATTGTTCCAAGATGGACAAACCAGTACATCTGGATAGCTTCCCAAAGGTTGTCTGGTTTATGGGCAGGCACTTTGCGGCAGACTTGAGCAATTTTAAGAAGCTCTTGAGCTCTTGAATTGTCAGTTGTCTTTTTTGCAAGATCTTCTGCAAGTTC
Organism: Desulfamplus sp.; assembly: GCA_015233755.1. Classification (GTDB taxonomy): domain Bacteria; phylum Desulfobacterota; class Desulfobacteria; order Desulfobacterales; family Desulfobacteraceae; genus Desulfamplus. The sequence continues at coordinate 1,915 of JADFXA010000089.1, forward strand.
AGCGTGCCTATTGGCAAAAATGATCACAGCATCACAAGATATATCCATAGCTTTAAGCTCTTCTGCCTTATCAAGAGCTTCTGGATCGTTAAGATAGTCAAGCCTTGCAATGTGATCTGCAATCTCTTTTTTAAAATCCACCATACCTTTTTCATAGATTATGCCGTCAAGAGTGGTATGCCCTGGCGCTCTTTGCTCCATAAACTCAGTGAAAAGTCCTGATTTATAAGCATTTTTCCAATCTTCTGGTACATGATCAAATATTCTATCTCTCATTGTGCGGCCACGCCAATAGGGTATAACCTCTTCGGCATAGGTTTTGATATCTTCTTTTGCAACCTTAAAGGGTGTCATAGGACGGCTGTTCAATATTTCCAGATCCTCAACAGAGTGGCAGTTCAACTCTGGAAAGGTTGACGTAGCTTTAGGAAAAGGACCTCTTTCGCCAACAATAAGCTCATCATCACCTATGTAAATGCTCTTTTTTTCACAAAGGTTTTTGAAATTGAGTGCTCGTAATACTGGTATTGAATATTTGCCGTAATTATCTTTATAAAATTGAGTCTCTAAGATTGCCCTTTCAATTGAAATAGATGGAACAGCCTCAAAACTTTGATCTCTTAATTTTTCAATTCGTCTATTCATTATTTTTTTCCTGCCGTGGGTTTTTAGTAATTAAATAAATTGGCAATTCCTATTGCCCCACCCCCGTCCCCTCCCCAATGGAGAGGGGAAGAAATACTACCCTTGGGGAGGGCGGGGAGGGGCAAAATAATTATCTGGAAAGCTATAGATAGGTTAGCCTATATTCACAGTCAAACCAAAACTTTGAAGTTTATTTTGAACTTTTTTAATTTGCTCTTCTGTAGGTGGCAATATATTTTGTGCTTTGTAGTCAATCCCAAATTTACGATACTTTGACTCTTGGAAATCGTGATATGGTAGTAAATTTACATCTTGGATACCGCCTGATTTTGAACTTGTTTGATTATACACTAAACTTGCAATAAACTTACCTGTTTTATCAATATTTATATCATCATTTACACCAGGAATTAAAGGAATTCGTATTGTAATTTTGCTTTTTCCAGAGGATACTCTTTTTAGATTTTCAAGAATAGATTTATTAGAAACTCCAGTATAAAATTTATGTTTCTCATCATCCATTATTTTGAGATCAAACAAAAAAAGGTCTGTAAACTCTGCTATCTGTTCAAGAATCGACCACGATACAAATCCTGTAGTATCTACCGCTGTATGGATTTCTAATTTACGGCAATTTTGAAGAAGATTAAGAAGAGGCCTCCACTGACTCAAAGGCTCTCCACCAGAAAAAGTTACCCCTCCACCTGAATTTTCGTAAAAAGGTATATCTTTTTCAATTATCTCAAGAAGATTTTTAATAGTGTAAATTTTACCTACAGACTCTCTTGCTTTGGTAGGACAAAGATAGGTACAAGAAAAGTCAGAGCATTGATCACATAAATGCAAGTTTGCATTATCAGCATAAATTCCGTTTTGTTTAACAGAAAGAGCTTTATGCGGGCAGCCATCAACACACAACATACAGCTAATACATCTTTTTTTATCATATACTATAGTTGGATTGAAATTTAGCCCTTCAGGGTTATGACACCATGTGCAAGATAAAGGACAACCTTTAAAAAAAATAGTGGTACGAATACCAGGACCATCATGAATGGCATATTTTTTAATATCAAAAATAATACAATTATCGTAATCTAACATTTTTTTTATTAAATTTTTATTAGAGCTTTAAAACCACGTCTTCTGGGCGTGGACAGGTCGATTAAAGCAATTCTTTACTGAGTTTACCGTTTGATTTTATTGTATAAACAATTAAGTTTTATACGAGTTCAAATAAAAAGGGTGTTAGCTTTAAGATAACTTCAGCCAACACCCTTTTATCTTTGTCTGAACTAATCTGTGCAAAGAGTTTTAGCATCTTTAGGAGAGCTTAGGTAGGTAACCATTCCAGTTTGCTGCTCATTAGTTAATACAATATTTTTCTTTGCTGCTTTTTTTGCCATACGAGTTATAATTTCTTCCCACTCTTTATTGTCAGCTTTTCCAACCTCACCGCAAATTTTCTTAAGACCATGACATGAAACGCAGCTATTTTTTATCAATGCTCCATAATCTTCTGCACTTTGAGCAGGTCTCATTGTGATACATAAAGAGATAAATATAATAGCCCCAATTACTACAAACACCTTTTTACTCATCATAACATCTCCTTTTTTTATTGATTAATTTAGTTAATAATGTTGCTCTACTTGTTTTTAATACTTAAATAAGTAGAGTTGCTAATAAATAATTATTAATCCTTTATGGGATCTTTTTGACCAATAACATACTCAACATACAATGTCCATTAGTAAGAACTATGTAGATTTTAAAGCATCTCAACCCCAAGTTTAGCAAGCTCTGATCTTACAGAAGTCTGGAATTTTATTGATGCCACAACGCTTTGGCCAGATAGTTTGCTGATTGCATAAGCAAGCCCACTTGAGAGTTTATCAAGGCGTCTTTTTCTATCGATTTGATCAAGGTCTCCTGTGAAAATAATCTTTGTTCCCATACCAGCACGGGTAATGATGGTTTTCATCTGGTGAGGTGTTAAATTTTGTGCCTCATCAATTATCAAAATGCTTTTCCAAAATGTTGTGCCGCGTATGTAATCCAATGGCTCAATATCGATCTTTTTTTCAAGAAGCATCTTATCAATAAGCTGCAAATTATCGTTACTTAACTCTTTTAAAACCGACAAGTTTTGCCAAATTGGTCTAAGCCATGGATCCATCTTTTCTCTAATATTACCCGGCAGAAATCCCATATTATCAACATCTTCTAAGTGAACCATTGGACGAGTTATAAGTATCTGCCGAAAATCCCGCCTCTTTTCTAAAGATGCAGCAAGGGCAAAAAGTGTCTTGCCTGTTCCAGCTCCACCTTCAAGAAAGATAAGAGATAGATCAGGACGTGTAAGTTGAAACAAAGCTAATGTTTGAGACCAATTTTGAGGCTGATGAGTTAAATTAATGTTATCACCACCATCATAGGCAGCATTATCATGAGCATATTTTCCATTAATAAGAGTCTCATGCTTGCCATTAACAGTTCCGCCATAGGGACGAATACCAAAAGCCTGTATGTTGTTTGGAACTATTTTAAATCTATTATCAACTCTCACGGCAACAAACTGTTCGTTTAAATTACAGGTCTCATTAGGTCTTTTAAAATCGCCTTTCCAATCACTTACACAGATCACTCCTTGATTAATTGCTATTTCTCCATGTTTTTGAGAATTATATTGAAATGAAAAGTTATTTTTATCAATTTCCTCATTTTTCACCTCAACCCTTGGCATCTCTTTGTTGTCTGTATCTTTTTCTGCCTGATCTTTGTAGTAATCTTCGGCTTTAAATCCAAGCTCTCTTACCTTTATTCTCATCATAGAGTCTTTAGAGATAATCTCTACATTATCAAATTGCTTTTTTACGGCATTGGCCGCTGCAATGATTTTGTGGTCATTTGTGCGGTGTTCTAAAAACTCAATACCTGTCCAATCAGTCTCTTTTACGATTTTTAAGTAAGGGGAATGGGCACGCCTGAGAGCTTCAAGGCTTCTTATCGCTTCTCTTGCATCAAATCCCACATCAGGTCTCTTTTTAAGACCATCGAGCTCCTCAAGAACAACCCAAGGGATACAAGCAAGAATTTTGTTGTTAATCAGATGGTCTAAACATGATGGATCGTGAACCAATGTACTTGTATCAATAACTTTTGCTTTTTTTATTGGCATGTTTTTTTTAATCCTTGTTTTGTTTTTTTGAAATAAACTCTTTAACTTTAGAGAGCATTTCAGAACGGGAAACGGGCTTTTGAAGTGTATCGTAGTTACCTTGAGATAATATAGTTTCTGGTAACATTCCTCTGCTATAGCCTGTTAAAAAAATGATTGGGATATCGTTTTTAATTTTTCTTATATGTTCCATAACTTTATCACCGCCTAATCCCGGCATAACAACATCGAGCATAGCAATATCTATAGTTCCACTGTTCTTTTCAAATAACTGAATCGCTTGACTGCCGTTCTCAGCAGAGAGAACACGATAATTTGAATTTTCAAGAATTCTTACGATCATTTTACGAACAGGCTCATCATCTTCTGCAATCAAGATGGTTTGCTTATTTCCTATAGTCGTTTGTGTTAAGGAGATAGCTTTTTCACTTAATGAGATATTGTTGTCAGAGCAGACAGATAAGTTGTCTGCAACAGGAAGATATATTTTAAATACCGTTCCTATTCCAATTTCACTTTGAAAGTTCATCATACCTTCGTGCGATCTTATAATTCCATAAACAGCGGCAAGCCCCATTCCAGTACCTTTGCCAACATCTTTTGTAGTGAAGAATGGTTCAAAAATACGCTCATGTATATCCTCTGGAATACCACAACCTGTATCTGAAATCGTCAATACTATAAATTCTTTATGTTTTGATATTTTATCTTTATGAATGTCAAAAATATTAGCATTAGTTTTTAATATCGCCTCTGGCAAGCTGTTTATCTGGTTAACCAATTTATAACCTTCTATTTTTAAGCTGCTATAATCATCAATAAAAAGATTATCAGTTTCAATTGTGATTTTACCACCATTAGGCATAGCATCTCTTGCATTTACGCAAAGATTCATAACAATCTGTTCCATCTGCCCAGGGTCAGCACAGATACTTTTCAAATTATAACATGGCTGAAACTCAAGCAAAATATGCTCTCCAATAACACGCCTGACCATCTTCATTAAATTTGTTATGAGATCATTCATGTCAATAATTACGGGTTTTCTGGTAGTTTTTCGGCTGAACAAGAGTAGTTGACGAACTAAAGAGGTTGCTCTTTGTGCCGCCTCCATGATCATGGTTAGATTCTGATGCAGAGGAGACTCAAGCGGAACATCGTCCATCATAAGTTCTGTGCAGCCCGTGATTATAAACAGCATGTTGTTAAAATCGTGTGCAACTCCACCTGCCAACTGTCCCACTGCCTCCATCTTTTGAGCTTGACGAAGTTGATCTTCTAAATCTTTTCTATCCTCTTCAGATTTTCTCTTGTCTTGGCGGAGTTGAGCTTCACGCAGTTCCCTTTCAATTGCTGGAATAAGGCGTGTAAGATTATCTTTCATCACATAGTCATGGGCACCATTTTTCATTATTGAGACTGCTGTTTCTTCTCCAATTGCACCTGATACCACAATAAATGGAATATCACGACCTGTTGAATTGAGAAGCTTTAAAGCAGAGAGTGCGTCAAATTGGGGCATATTGTAATCTGATAAAACAACATCCCACTCTCGATTATTGAGTGCTTTGGTCATCTCTTGACTGGTTTGAATCTGCTCAACTGTCAGGTTAAAGCCAGCCCGTTTCAGAAGACGTGTAATCAATTCTGCATCGCTGTCAGAATCTTCAATAAGCAACAGGCGAAGTCTATTGTCAATTATACCCATTATTCTCTCCTTCTGGGCGGCCGTTCATTCAAAATTAACCAGTATGTGCTTAATATGCGTATAGATTCTGTAAATTGTTTGAAATCTACAGGTTTACGGATATAGCTGTTGGCTCCGTTATCATAAGCAGCAACGATGTCTTGCTCTTCTTTTGAAGATGTAAGCACAACAATCGGTAGTTGCTTTGTACGGTTATCAGAACGGATACGCTTTAGTACCTCAAGTCCATCTATTCTTGGAAGTTTCAAATCCAGCAAGATGAGCTCTGGCAAATGTTCAGGAGATTTGGAAGGACTCAAAAGATAATCTAAAGCATCCTGTCCATCTTCCATGACAACAATTTCATTTGAGATATTGTTCTTTTTAAACGCCCGCTTTGTAAGCTCAATGTCGCTTGAATTATCTTCTATAAGTAAAATTTTATTAGAATCCATAAATAGTCCAATCCCTTTCTCATTAGAAAGGTTACTCTACATCATTGTTATCTACAAAGTAAAATAAAATGTTGCCCCCTGACTTATAGCCCCTTCTGCCCATATCCTTCCTCCGTGTCTGTGGATAATACGCTGAACTATTGCAAGTCCAATGCCAGTTCCAGGAAATTCCTCTGATTTATGAAGCCTCTGAAATGCACCGAACAATTTGGAATTGTATGTCATATCAAAACCTGCTCCATTATCTT
>JADFXA010000008.1 GCA_015233755.1 Desulfamplus sp.
TACCTTTATTCACTTCACCAAGAAGAGTTCCAATGCTTGGACCTTTTTCTCCAAGTGAGAGCGTGCAAGTAGCATTTCCGTGAATACCCATCTTTTCTTCAATTCCAGTGCATACAACATTATTAAAAGCACCGAGGGAACCATCAGGATTTACATGGTATTTTGGTACAAGAAACAGAGAAATTCCTTTTGTTCCAGCAGGAGAGCCTTCAATACGGGCAAGAACAGGGTGGATTATGTTTTTGCAAAGATCATGCTCTCCAGCAGAGATAAAAATTTTTGTTCCAGTAATTGAGTATGTGCCATCTTGGTTTAACTTTGCACTTGTAGTCAATGCTCCAACATCAGAGCCAGCTTCAGGTTCTGTTAAAAGCATTGTTCCGCCCCATTCGCCTGAAAACATCTTTTTCATGTAAAGTGCTTTTTGCTCTTTTGTGCCAAACTCTTCAACAAGTTTTGCTGCCCCATGAGTCATACCGCTGTAGAGCATAAATGAGGGGTTTGCACCAACAAGATATTCGCTTGCAGCAAGTCCCACAAGTTTTGGCATCCCTTGACCGCCAGATTCTGGAGAGTCAGTCATGGCAAGCCATTCACCCTCTTTGTAAAGCTCCCATGCACGCTTAAAACATTCAGGCACCTTTACTACACCATTTTCAAGAACACACCCCTCCTCATCACCGGGTTTTTGCGTGGGTAAAATTTCTTTAATTGCTAAATTTCTTGCCTCTGAGACAATCAAATCAACGGTCTTTTTATTAAATTCCGCGAATAGTTCATGCTCAACTAATCCAAGCTGTTCATAAAGTACAAAGTCAACATCTCTTCTGTCTGAAATTAACTGTGCCATAAATTGTGAAATTCCCCTTTTTTTGTAAAAGTTAATCTTTACAAGTCTTATTAAAACGGTTTACATTATGAAATAGCATCTTAAATTCAGTAATCAGCTAAAATTAGTCTAACAAAAGAGTAGTTGGCATATTCTGGCTGATTCAAAATCAACTATTTCCTGAATTACACTGCTTTAAATTAAATTTAAAAACTTTCCTAAGACAATAAAAGAGGAAAGTCAACATTATGATTGATTCATTTTTTTATGGACTATCAGATGCTGATGTGGTAGCGAATTAAAGCATTGTTATTCATAAAAAACGATAATACCAAGGATAGCTCATGTATATTAAATGCTGGGGTTCTCGTGGTTCAATTGCTGTGGCAGGTGAGGAGTACAACAGATATGGCGGAGAGACAACCTGCATTCAGATAGGTTCACAGAGCGGGGATACTGTTATTGTTGATGCAGGAACGGGTTTGCGGAGACTTGGACTTAATCTGCCCGTCAATGATAATTCTCATTATAATATGCTGTTTACCCACAGCCACTGGGATCATGTATCTGGATTTCCATTTTTTAAGCCTCTTCAAGATTATAGCGTAACTCTTATTATACGTAATAGTAGGTTTAATTCACTCTCTGTAAAAGAGATTATTGCTAATGTTATGTCTCCGCCTTTTTTTCCAATTACAATGAAAGAGATGCAGGCAAAAGTTATCTATGAAGAAGATAGCAATTCAGTTTTTTCTATAGGCTCACTTGAAATTACAACTATCCCACTTAGCCACCCAGGAGGAGGATTTGGATATAAATTCTCTGAAAATGGTAAAATATTTGTGTTTCTTACAGATAATGAGCTGACACATCCCCATTCAGGTGGTAAAAGTATCGAAGATTACACAGAGTTTTGCAAGAATGCTGATATTCTATTCCATGACATGGAATATACTCCTGAAGAGTATTTATCAAAAAAGGGGTGGGGACACTCTTCGTATATAGATGTGCTTGAGCTTGCCATGAATGCTAATGTTAAACAGCTTGGACTTTTTCATATAAATCAAGAAAGAAGCGATGATGAAATGGATAAGATGGTAGCAATATGCCAAGATATTGTTAAAAAAAGCAACTCTACAATGAGCTGCTTTGGCGTAGCTTGTGGCATGGATTTCACATTATGATTATCCCCTTACTAATATTTATGCCCACTACTCTTGTATGATAAAGTGATAAATCAGCTTAGGATCAATATCTTTTGGTGAAATTCTTCCATATTCATCTTCAATTTCATCAAATAGCTCATTAAAAATCTTATGGGCAGTGATAAAATTATCATTGCCTGATATTGCTTTAGTTTTAGAAGCTTCTATAGAAATATCTACTTCAAGAGATTCTCTCTCTCCACATCCTAATTCTGCAAGCCAACTAAAAAAATCATTTCTTACAACGTTATCTATTTTGCCAAAAATTTCAGGCCTCTCAAATTGAATTTCAGGTTGCTTTGAAAAAGCAGTCTGGTTTGGATTTGAGATATTAGATTGATTATTGTCTCTTAAATTAAGTAACTGAATAAAAAAAGGTTTAAACTTATTAAGTGGTATCCCATACTCGAGAGAACTCTTATTATCAATTCCTATCCTTTTCATAGCCCATAGAGTTAAAAAAAGAGATTGCCATGTTAAGAAGGTATGTGAAATTAACGAGTAATTGGGGTTAATATGTTTTAACATTCTATCTATCTCAATAATGCATTCAAGCTCATTGGCTGTATTTTCAATATCTTTAAGAGATTTAAAATATCTGTAAAGAGTACCAGAAATATAATTAGTATCTGTTTTGTTATAGGGATTACTGCTATCAGCATTGCTATTATTAAAGAAAAGTGGTCTTTCAATAAGCAATCCACCAATAACTCCTAACCATCTTTCACCTAAAAAAGTAAGAGGCAATTTCATTTTTACAATGTAGCTATTGTAATACCATTGTTTTGCCTTCTCTTTAAGGCTCATTACAGAACCAGAAGCAACTCTAAAAATATCTTTAAGTGGATATTGGATCAAAATTCTACTGCCGATTTCTGGTGTTAAATTTAATGATAGGTCAGAAATCAAATCTAAATTCAAATTTTTAGCCAAATGAGCATTTGAATCTGAATTTAATCCTGATAAAGCGTTATCATAATAAATTACCTCTATTCCGAGGCTCAAATAGCATGAAGTTTTTTGGACAACTGATTCAAGCTCTTCTCGTGAGCGGACAACCTGTTTATCAGCAGAAGCAACAGAATTGACTAAAAAAGCAAGCTCAGACTGAAGACTAATTGATATATCATCGCTTTTAGCAATTCTTTCTAAAGAAGAGGCAAAGATATTATCTTTCTCATTGTTATATAGGGAAGAGATATACAAAGGTGGGTATGGCAAATCTGACTCTATAAAGGGCTTTGTTAAGAATATAGATGGACGTTTTTTCAAATCTTCTGTTTTTAACGGCTGATATATAGCAACAGCCTCATGTGGAGGAAGAAACCCTTTTTCTGCAAGACGGACGTTTTTGAGACGAAATTCCTCCTCTTCTGTCTCTGCGGGTATAATTGTACAAGTTTCAAGCAAAAGAGCATGAAAAACAGAAATATCCATATCTGCCAAAGTGTTTAACATATCTGCAATAAAGATTTCCGAAGATTCTGGCATTGACTCTTGATTAGATTCAGATTCAATTGATTCTTGATCTAAGATTGATGAAACCAAGTTTTGATTGGACTCTATTTCATCTTCAGACTCTTGGGTGGAATTTGAATCCAATTCTTTTTTCCATTTTTGATGTGGAAATCTAAAGTAAAAGATGGAGTCTATGGTGGTAAACTCGTTTTTACTATCTCCTAATATATCCATAAAGTCAGATGGATCTTGATCATGCTCTCTTATTCTTATCTCCATATTGTTAAAAAGATAGTATTCAATAAACTCTGTTTTATCTTTTATGGCCCAACGTATAAGCCTCTGAGGATCAGCTTTGTAGAGTAAAGAGAGCATATTTGTCATCTGAGCCAAATCTAATCTGTCGTTATTCCAAACTTCAACATCAAGGATATATTCCCACTGTTCAGATGATGCAAGTGCAAGCACAGGTAGAAAGTCTTCTTCACCAATATGGTGCATCAGAAAATGGAGGTCTTGTTCAGGAAATGATTGAATTAAAGATGCTGGAAAAGGTGTGTCAAGTATAGTGTCAAGAGCCTTTTCTGCTGGAAGAGCAAGAATTTTTGATCTTATTGCTGCAAGTTTTTTCTCTTTATTGATAGAGGTTATAAGTGTATTATTATCCATGTTGTTCATAATTTTCCTGATTTCCAATATTTTTTTATCTTCTGTGCAAAAATGCTGCGCCTTAGGCAATATCTGCTAAATATAAATCAATCGCCAAAAATTGTCGCAACTACCCTGTTTCTGCCATTTTGTTTTGCAATATAGAGATTTTTATCAGCTTGTTCCATAATGGCTTGAGCAGATGGTGCAGATACTAATATTTTTTTAGGATAAAAGGTTATAACACCCATACTTATAGATACTGAATCAGATACTCTTGAATATAGGTGTGCAATATTTAGAGCCATAACTGCACGGCGAACCCTCTCAGAAACCTGTTGAGCTGCATCTGAATCTGTCTCTGGAAGAATTATAACAAACTCCTCACCGCCATAACGAGCAACCATATCTGCTGGGCGTTTTAGAGAATTCTCTAAAGCAGAAGCAATGCTTTGAAGGGTTTTGTCGCCCATTGCATGACCATAGTGATCATTGTATTGTTTGAAGAAATCAACATCAACCATACATATTGACAGTGGAGTACCATTTCTTGTTGCTCTTGAAAATTCTTTTGGAAACATCTCATCAAACCTGCGGCGATTTGGAATCTCAGTTAAAGGATCAAGATAAGCAAGTTTATCAAGTAGTTTATGCTGATGGACAAACCTCAGATGGTTATGTATCCGCATCTTTACAATAGGAGGAGAGAATGGCTTTGTTATGTAGTCAACAGCCCCAAGTTTTAAACCATGCTCTTCATCTTCAACAGAGTTACGAGCAGTTATGAAGATGACTGGCACATCTTTAGTAAGATCATTTTCTTTAAGTGCTTTTATAACCTCATAGCCACCCATATCAGGCATAACAACATCAAGAAGAATAAGGTCAGGCGGAGGATTCTGAAACGAAAACTTTAACGCTTGCTCACCATTTCTTGCAAGTACAAGAGAGTAATCATCTTTTAGAAGATCAACTAAAACTTTGATGTTCATTTTTTCGTCATCAACAATCAATATACGTGCTTTATTTTTATTCAATGATGGTCATCTCTTATCACAATTGTTATATCAAAATGCGATCATGCTATTGTCTATTTTTGCCTTAACTTTGCTATAATGTTTCTAACAATATCTCCAGCAGCCTCATATTCAATATCGTCAATCAGCTCTTCAATTTTTATAAGCTCTTCATTGCAGCCAATTTCACAAAGTATAGATTGAACCTGTGAGAGCCTATCTGTTACATTAGCATCACCGCTATTAAGTAAATTCATAAATTCAGTTAAATATTCAATTTGTAAATTGTTTTCTATTTTTATTGGCTCTGCTGTTTTATTTTCTTTTATTATTAATGGAGTTATATTTTGAGCTAACTCGCTCTCTTTTTCTTTATTTACATTTAAGTTCAATTTAGAGAGTGAACCAACAATATCTTCAATACTTTGTATAAGAGCTTCAATAAAAGAGGCTGATTCCGCAAGAAGAAAGGTACCACTATCTTGGAGAAAATCCTCTAATTTAGAAGCACTGTGGAAAAGAGCATCTGCTCCCATGTATCCAGCTATTCCTTTTAATGTATGTGCTTTTATTTGAAGTTCGGAACAATTTCCCTCTCTAAAGAGTTCTTTTATCCTTTCCGGCTCGTTTGAATAGTTTTTCTTAAAATCATTTAGTATATTTAACAACATTTCTGGCTTATTGTTGAGTCGTTTGATTGCTGTTTTATAGTCGATACCTTTTATGTTTGAAAATATAGCTATATGCTCTAAACTCTCTTTAGGTTGTTTATATGCAGGCTGGCTATAATTATTTACGCTATCATAAGATTGCATGTCATACATATTGTCAGATAAATTGCTCTTGTCTAAAGATAAGTCATTTATATCTAATGTTTTGTCAGAGATAAATTGACTCAAGATATTGTAAAGCTCAATAGGATCAACTGGTTTGCTGATATGCCCATTCATTCCAGCATTTAGACTTTTTTCTATGTCTCCTGCCATTGCATGAGCTGTCATTGCAATGATTGGAATATCAGCCATAAGTTTCTCTTTTCTGATTTTGCGAGCTGATTCAAGACCGTCCATAACAGGCATCTGAATATCCATAAGAACAAGATCAAATGGCTCTTTGTCAACTATATTAAGAGCTTCAAATCCATTAGAGGCAATTCTCACAATAATTCCAGCATCTTTTAGAAATTCGGTTGCAACTTCTTGGTTTATTGGATTATCTTCAACAAGCAACACTCTTTTTCCTTTAAGTCCTTTCATTGCACAAGATGCTTTAATATCATCTTCTTTGCTGTTTTTTCTCCATGAAGGCACACAATCAATATTTAACATATCAATCAGTGTGTTATACATAACTGAAGCATAAACAGGTTTTAATAAAAATCCCTCAAGACCTGCTTGCTCTGCCTCAACTCTTGCCTCTTCTCTTCCATTTGCTGTAACCATAAGCATTGCTGGTATTTTGGCAAACTCTGCATTTGCTCTTATGCGTCTTGCCGTCTCAATCCCATCAATACCCGGCATAATCCAATCAAGAAGAACCACGTCATAGGGTTGTCCATCTTTAAGAGCCTTTTCAAGAGATTCAATAGCATCTTTGCCATCATGGGCAGTATCTACTCTCATTTTAAACGATTCAAGCATCGATTTAAGAACATGGCGTGCAATATCATTATCGTCAACAATTAAAGCCTTAAGACCTTTAAATGAATCTTGAGAAGATATAGATCGTCTCATTATCTCATCAGATAGTTTAAATTTAATTGTAAAAATAAACTCTGACCCTTTACCTGGACTGCTATTAACCCAAATTTTTCCACCCATCATCTCTGTAAGTTGACGGCATATTGAAAGTCCAAGCCCTGTACCTCCATATTTGCGGGTAATGCTGTCATCAGCTTGAATAAATGGATCAAAAAGAGACTCAATCTGTTCAGGGTAAAGTCCAATCCCGCTGTCTTGAACAGAGAATTTTAAGATAATCTCATTTTCCAAAAGAGCTTGGGTGTTGATACTATCAGGTGAGTTTATGCTGCACAAACTTACGGATATTATAATCTCACCATGTTCTGTGAATTTAACAGCATTACTTGCCAAATTCATAAGAACTTGACCAAGACGCAATGGATCTCCCACAAGGTTAAAAGGAACATCATTGCCAATCTTAAAAACAAACTCAAGACCTTTCTCCTCGGCATTTAATCCGATTGAGTTTACAAGATGGTTTAAAACATCTTCAAGGTTAAAAGATATTGACTCAATTTCTAATTTACCAGCATCAATTTTGGAAAAATCAAGAATATCGTTGATGAGATTGAGAAGGTTATTTGCAGAACTCAATATTTTATCAAGGTAATTTGACTGTTTTGGAGATAAATCGGTCTTCTTCATAAGGTGTGCCATACCAAGAACTCCGTTCATTGGAGTTCGTATCTCATGACTCATGCGTGCTAAAAAATCACCTTTTGAAGCATTAGCAGACTCTGCATTTTTCATTGCCTCAATAAGTTTGTTCTCCATAACTCTATGGCTGCTTATATCCATTGCCGTAAAAAGATAGCCTTTAAGACTTCCCTTTGCGTTATAAAATGGAGTGATTGAGAGATTAATTGGAAGAAGAGAGCCATCTTTCTTTATATATGTCCAATCACTACTTTGAGATATTTTTTGTTTAACGTATTGGTCAAATACTTTGATAGGATCAAATGTTAATTCAGAACTAACTGCTCCATCTATATAAGAGAGAGAGGAGTCGTCAATAAAGTTGCGCTCTAAATATGGACTACTGAACTCAGTATTGTAACCATTTTGTAATGTATTGTAGCTGCCTAAAAGTCTCTCTCCATGAATTTTCATCTCCCGTTTTAGATGAAGAGAGGCAATATTGCATTTTTTTACCATCTCATCTTCGCTGTAACCAAGAAGAGTTGTAGCTCCGGGACTAAATAGAGTTATTGTTCCATCAAGGTCAGTAGCTATAATAGACAATTGAGTTGCAGCATCTAAAACTGCTTGACGCTGGGCATTTGCGCTTTGGAATTTGCGGAGCATCTTTTCTGTCTCTTCAAACTGTTTTACCACAAGTTTTGCAGTTATGCCGGCAGCTTCTCTTGCAACTTTAATCTCTTCTCGAAGCATTCTATTTTCTGCTAAAAGATCTTTTATTGTTGGCAAATCTGGTATTGGTGATGTGAACATACTTTATGCTTTTCCTCAAATTTATTTGAGCTGCTGTGAGACTAATTTTAATGAACAGAACAGACCATGCAAGGATCAAATGATCTTATCACATGACCTGCCTCAATAAGATTATCTGGATTTTTAATCTCAGTTCCAATAAGAGCCTCTTCCCAAGGTCCTCTTATTTTATTGCTATCTCTTGGAGAACCATTCCAAGCACTTGGCGTTATTATCTGATAGTGTTCTATCTTCCTGTTTTTTATAGATACCCAATGCCCTAAAGCACCTCGTGCAGCTTGAATAGTACCGACACCTTCTCCATCTGGAATATCTTTGACGCTAAAATAAAAAGGGGCTTTTTTATTGACCATCAACTCATCTAACCATATCTCCATAACAGGTAAAAGCATTGCTGGACGAACAATTCTGGCAAGTTCCCTTACCATTGCATTTGCACCTTGTTCTCTTATCATATCTTGAAAAAGTGGAATCTCTTGAACCACCATCTCAGCAAGAGGCCCTGTTTCAGCAGGCAGAGCATTATAACGAGGTGCTTTTGTCCATGAATATTGATCTCCGCTTTTACCAGAGGCATAGGGTTTTGTGCTGCCCTTAAAAGGGTGGGAAGAGAAACTGTTTTTATTAGGTTCAATGTAGGAACCAGAATATTGTTGAAGTAAAGATGGTTGAGTAGTTGCAGATAATCTTTTAGATAAAGATGTTTGAATATCATCATTAACATGATGGTTATGATACCAAGAATGGGATATATCTTCTGAAACTTTTAATTGATCAAATGGCTCAACTGTTGTGCCTATTGCAAAGCCAGACCCTATAAAGCGTCCTCCTCTTTTGGCATTAACTGTAGTTGATTGAGGTAAAAGAAGACTTCCATAAGAGATAAAATTTTGATGCCCTTTACCAATTTTATCTATACCAGCGTGCATTGCAAATTTAAGAAAAAATTCAACTTCGCTTTTGCTTTTTTTATGATTATTTCTTTCTCTCTCTTCAAGCCATTCATAAAGCTCTTTAAGGGTTGTAATAGCATTCCATCTTTCAATAGAACATCCAAGAATATTTTTTTCATACCACTTTTTAAAGTTGTTTATAATCATTTTGCATTGCAATATTTTATGTACTTCAGGAATTGATGTAACTCCTCCTGGAACCATAAAAGATGTATGCGGCCACTGACCTCCAATGATGGCAATAACCTTAATAATTCCTTTAGTTTCCTTAATAACTTCTATAACAGAAGAACCTTTTAGGGGTTCATATCGGCTAAATGCCTCTTGGAAAAGGGGGTGGTTATTGTAAACGGCTTGGTTAGCAAAATCAGCCATATACATAAGTACGGATTGCCGCATGTCGCTTTGAATTGTCTCTGCCATAAGTGCAATATTGCAAAGACGTATGGCATTATCAGGCAGAACAACTCCAGTAATCACATCTAAAGCTCCCACTGCAGCGGTCAAATGGCTTAAACTGCATATGCCGCATATCCTTGGAGTTATAACAAGACCATCTAATACTCCACGCCCTGTCATCATCTCTTCAAATCCTCGATACATAGTACCACAGCTCCAAGCATCTGTGATAACTCCATCTATCACATCTACACGAACCTCAAGATCACCCTCTACACGATTTAAAGGGATATTAATATTTTTGATAATATTTGGCATGGAAACCTCTCGTTTACTCCTAAAATTCAAGCTTATTTGAAGATATAACTATCTTTAGTATATATATATTTAATGTTCTCTATCTATTCGAGAAGTTACTTTAAACCATACTAAATGGGATTGCAAATATCATGTTCTATTTATTCTGAAGTATCGAAGAAAAACACTCTTAAAAAAGCAAGATTCTACAGAAAAGGATCTCTTGGGAAGGGAATGTTTTGTCAACACAATTGAAAGGGATGATAATGTGATAAGAGAATATATTTGGCATCAGGAAGAGAAAGAGGGCTTGAATAACGAAAGTTGTGGGAATAAATGTGCATTTAGGCATTAACAAAGCTGCTTGTGAGCGAGTAAAATAACAAAAAACAACAGCTCACAAGCAGCCCACCTTGGAAGGCTCTGGCTTTATCGCAGGACTATTAAGTTATATTTTTAATAAACATAAATTTTAATATAATCAATGGGTTATATTTTAATTCCTCCTAAAACATAATATTTAGGTTAGAATCTAATAACCCTGTTAGTTACTTGGGCTGACTGTCCATATTACCTCAACTATGCCGTTAAAAAAGGTATTCTTAAATAGCCCTGTGAAAACATCTCGGGTAAGAATATTCGTATTGCCGTAATAATCGCTAATGTCATCGTTGAAAAACTGGATCACCTCTTTAGCAACCTCAACCCAACAAATGTTTGTGTCGCTATACGGGCGTTGTTCATTATAAGTGGCAACGAAAAAAGGATTTTTCTTTAGAGCTATCTGGAAGTGTTTCTCTATGGCATCAGCCGAACTAATCCCCCAAGGATTAATTTTGGGAGAGGTTACCTGAGTTCCGTTTGGTCTAAAAACTCTAATTACAAGAGTTTCATTGCCGAAAACCCATCTTCGCAACAGGACAGCGGCGAGTGAATTTGCAACGTCATCTCTGGATATGTTTAAATCGATAACATAATTTCCTGGACTTTGTTCAACTACTTCCCCGACATCTACCAATGGGCTGGCTCCCACACTGTTGAAAAGCTGCCGTTGAAGCTGATATGGCGGTGCACTCAGAGACCAGACGTTAGTGTTCATAAAAAGCATAGTGATGCAAAAAACTATAAATGCCTTTATTTTCATTATCTCATCCTTTTGGTTTAGTTTGAAATTTGATAGTAATATTAATTCATAATGGTTTAAAATGTAAATTTTAAACCATGTTGTTTTTAATTCTAAAATTTTCTCAACCACCTACTATATTTACACATACCAGATAGAGCTTTTACAGCCCTTTCTGGTGATGGAAAGAAAAGCCCACTGTATTTACAGCCATCAACTCGATAAAGTGTTTTGGTTGTGCTGTCAGTCAAAAGGCTTACACCCAGAACTGGCTTTTCATATTTTTCTGTTAATTTAATAACATGAGAGACATACTCACTTTCAAAATCAATCAACATATCTCTTAAAGGTGTAAGGCTCTCTCTTGAGTGTGCTGGGTCAACCTTAGCGATTGAGTCAACCATCTTTTCAATAAAAATCCTCTTGCCATGAATACCAAGATGGATTACAGCATCACACCCGTCCCACTTCAATAGCTCTTCAAGAGCAACCTTTGGAATATTGGGATCGTTTTCTCCAACAATATCAACAGGATTAGCATGACTCCAATAATCTGGCAAAAGTGGGTTAAGGGTCTTGATAATGTCTGGTGAAAGTGTCGGTACTTCAAGGTTATGCTCAGCACATAAATCTGATGTAACAACCCCCCAGCCTCCGCCAAGTGTCATAATTGCGACTCTGTTTCCCTTTGGAAGCGGCATTGATGAGAAAAGAGCCGACATATCAAGCAGATCCATTGGCTGCCCAACCTCAATAATTCCAGCTTGTTTAAATGCGGAAGCTGTAACTTTTGCGTTTGAGGCTAATGCACCTGTATGGCTTGCAGCAGCTTTTCGACCAATATCTGTCCTTCCTCCTGTAAGAACTATTACAGGTTTTTTTTCTGAAACCCTCTTTGCACTCTCAAAGAATCGTCTCCCATCTTTTACGCTCTCAATATAAAGAACCACAGATTTTGTCTTTTCATCAATCTCAAAAAGCTCCATATAATCTTCAATAGTAACCATAGCTTCATTACCAGAACCAGAAAAAGCCCTGATACCAATTCCTTGCTGTTCAGCAAAAGCAAGAAGCTGAGTTCCCATGTTGCCAGATTGACAGATTAAAGCGGTTGAGCCAGGAAGAGGATGAACATGAGCACCGCTGCAAGCAAAATCTATATGAGGATTGCATATTCCCATAGTATTTGGACCAAGAACAATCATTCCAGATTGAGCAGCTTTTTCAACAACTTCACGCTCAAGTTTTAAACCATTTTCTCCAGTTTCGCTAAAACCAGATGTGATTAATAAGATACCTTTTGCATTTTTAGCTTTAAGCTGCGGAATGGTCTCAAGGACTTTGTTTGCAGGAAGAGTTACAACAGCAAGGTCAATATCTGACTCAATATCGCTAATTGATGGGTAAACATGCTGACCGACAATTGTGCCGCCTTTTGGATTGACAAGATAGATTTTGCCTTTGAATTTGCCGCTTAAAGCATTTGTTAAGAGCATGTGTCCCCATTTCCCAAGCGTTCCAGAAGCTCCAACAAATGCAACAGATTTTGGATAGAAAAGAGAGGCAAGTTGAACTTTATCAACAGGCGGCCTTGTGTTCCCATTTATTGATGGGGTTAATGGGGTTGTTATTGCAGAAATAGAACTTAATTCTTTATCTACACCTGTCTCTAAAGGTTTTCCTGTAATTTGTCCCGCTGCCACAACATCTTTTATTATAAGCGCATCGACAGCTACAAGTTGACCATCTGATGTTGCAATAAGAGGGTTTATATCAACCTCTTTGATTTCAGGTAAGCTTAGAGCAATTTTTGAGAGACCTGATAAAACCGATTTTATCTGCTCTTTATCAATTGCCTTTTCTCCTCTAAAATTTCCAAACATAGTTTTGGATGAAATCTCATTTATCATCTCCTCAATATCCCAATCTGTTAAAGGAGCAAGCCTAAAAGAGACATCTTTTAATGCTTCAGTAAATATCCCACCGAGACCAAACATGATTACAGGGCCATACTGAGGGTCACGAAACATGCCAGCAACAAGCTCACGTTTACCTTTGACCATTGGTTGAATTAAAATTCCCTCAAGCTCTTCTCCGCCTATTTCAACAATTGAACTCACAGCTTTTTTGAGTTCGTCATGGTCAGAAATGCCAACATAGACAAGCCCCATCTCACTTTTATGTGCAAATTTACTTCCAACACCTTTTACAACTAACTTCTCTACAGAATCAGAAGGAAAGCCAAGTATTGAAGCAGCATTAACAGCCTCTTCTTGGTTTTTTACCCTTATCTCATTTACAACTGGAATTCCATACTGTTGTAAAATAGCTTTGGCTTCATCTTCACAAAGAGTCTGAATGGATTTGGCTCTATTTTCGCAAACAGCTTCTTGCTTGATAGCGTTGGCTTCACAAAAAGTTTGGTTAGAAACAGCCGTTGTCTGTGTAATTGTATGATTCATTTTTTTGCACCTCTAAATATAATGTTGCAGATATGTTCTGATACCTTATCAGTATCCAATTCTTTACCAAAAATAACCTCTCCAAGGCATGCGTGTTCAATCGAACCAAGTATCACCTGACGCAGAGCATGAGGATCAATATCCTCTTTTATCTCACCATCTTTTATCCCTTGATTGATAATATCTAAAATTGTGCGGGAGTATATTTTAACCATGTCGTAAGCATCGCTTTCAAAGTAGTTAGGGGAGTTTCTCACCTCAAGAAGCAGTATTCTTGCAAATACACGGTTGATAGAGTAGCTTTTAAGTGTGGTCTTAATTATTATTGATAGTTTTTCAATGTTTGATTTACGGGTCTCAATCTTCGATACAATATAATTTTGAAAAGTTTGAAAATGTCCGTTAAGCACCTGATATAGAAGGTCTTTTTTATCCTTAAAATATTTGTATATTAACCCTTCAGTAACCCCTGCTGTTGTTGCAATATCAGCAGTTGTAATTGAGTGAAAATCTTTTTCCCTCATAAGTTCCGAAAGGGCGTTCATAATTTTTATCTTTCCGGGTGGATAGCTTTTTTTCTGTTCAGATTCCATAATTTTATTCCCAATAAATAGGTTAGTAATACTTACTTACCTTAGTGAGTAAGTATTACTAACCTATTTTAATTAAGTCAAGAAAAATGTGTGATTCTAATAAATATCTTATATTATTATTTACTTGCAGATAAAAAATTGGGGTGGAGTAACTTGAGATGCATTATTTCTCTAAGTGGGAATTGATTAAGCTTTTTATATTTAAGTAGAGACACACTGTCGAGTGTCTCTACAATTTAGATAACTTGAGGCGGGAACTACTATTAGATTTATCGTTTCCCTTGTATCAATGACTCTGGATGGCGTTCAAGATATTCTGCAAGAAGACGTAAAGAGCGTGCGGCATCAGAAAGGTCATTTAAAGTACTATTTAAGTTATTTATTAAAATAGAATCTCTACCTGTTATTTTGTCAACATTTTTGAACATAACTTGTGCCTGCTCTGACGCTGCTTTTGCAGAATTTAAACTCTCTTTAGCTGTATTTAAGGCTGATTTTGCAGCTATTATCGTCTCTTTTAAAGATTTAGAAACAGGCGTAACTTGATTGTTAATATTGTTTACGAGTGCATTTGTATTGCTGACGGTATCATTTATTGTTGCTCCTGTTGTCTCAATCTGAAGGGTTGTTATACTTATAAGATTTTGAGTATCTGCTATTGTTTGCTTTAATAAACCACTTAAAGCTATCAACTGACTATTTGAATTTTGCATTAAAATATTTGCATTTTTGATTGTATCTTGCATATCTGAAGCAATTGCTGGGAGATGCTCATCTAAACTATCTGAAATTTTGTTCAGGCTCTTTAGTGTAAGAGAAAGAGATGTCAGCAATTGACCAATTGATTCAGGATTAAACGATTTTTCAACACTGCTGATAATTGAAAATAGCTTATTAAACATCTCTTCAATAGGCACTTGCTTTATTTTTTGAGTAAACTCCTCAATATCTGTTTGAATAGTTGGTATCTCTGGGTATTTTGATTTTTGTCCTGATAATCTTGCTGGTTTTTCAGGATGAAAGTCAAGCCCAACAAGTAGTTGACCTGTAACCATGCTCTGCATCTCAAGCTGTGCTCTAAGACCTTGATCAATTAGAGATTTAAGATTCTCCTCAACTGATAAGTTCTCAATAGTTTCTTTTGTATTTTGATAATCTGACTTATTGTTTTCAGCACCTACACGGTTTACATCACTATTTCCAGAGTCTTCATACCCCAAATTACTATCATCAGACATAACAACTAAATCTTGCCCGATCTCTATAATAACAGGAATTGAGAAATCTCGACTATTTGAAATTGCGTTAATTCTAATATCTTGCACTGATCCTATCTTTACACCACGAAGAACAACAGGTGCTCCAACTGAAAGCCCTTTTACCGAGCCTTTGAAATGGAGGACAAAAAGATTTTTATCTTTTAAAAGAGAACCAGAGCCAAATACCATAATTGCCACAATAACAAGAGCAATAGCTCCTACAACAAACGAACCTATTAAAATATTATTAGGTTTACTGCCCATTTATCAACTTTTCTCCTTTTTGCTATTTTGATTCACCACGCGTCAGAAAATTGATGACTCTCTGATCTTTGGAATTGTCTAAAAGATATTTAGGATTTCCATTGGCAATCATAGTTTTGGTTACAGGATCAAGGAACACAGAGTTTGTTCCAATAGCAAATATGCTTGCAAGTTCATGCGTCACAACGACAATTGTAGAGCCAAAGCTCTCACTTAGCTCTAAAATCAGATCGTCAAGAAGCCTTGCACTTAGAGGGTCAAGACCAGCAGATGGCTCATCAAAAAATAGAATATCAGGATCAAGAGCAATTGCACGGGCAAGACCAGCCCTCTTTTTCATTCCGCCGCTAATCTCGGAAGGGTAATAATCCTCGAACCCAGCAAGTCCAACAAGAGCAAGTTTTAAAGATGTAAGCTCTTGGATTTGAGAACTACTCAAGTTAGTGTAAGCCTCTAATGGGAGAGCAATATTTTCAGCAAGGGTCATTGAACTCCACAAAGCACCGCTTTGATATAAAATGCCAAAATTTTTCATCAACAACCTTCTCTCTTCTTGTGATGCTTCCCAAAAATTTATCTCTTTCAGCTCAGAATTAACATTATTACTAATGATATTATAAAGAATATCTCCATTAGAAGGTTTTTGAAGTCCAACAAGATGACGCAAAAGAGTGCTTTTCCCGCAACCACTGCCTCCCATTATGATAAAAATATCTCCACGATTCACTGTAAAATCAAGGTTTTGCTGAACCACCAAATTTCCGTAAGCCATAGTAAGGTTTTTCACAACAATATGGGGACTCTTATTATCTATATTGCGATTTGCAGAGCTGCTATTTGGCTCTTTAAAATCAGTTTCTACGTTTTGAAGAGTGTTATCCACTGTTATAATATCCAAATTTCAAATCCCCATAATATTACATAAAACTGTAATTATAGCGGTTGCAATCACAATAGCTACAATTGATGTAACCACGGCAGAAGTTGCAGCCTCTCCCACAGCAGAGGCACTTCGTTTGCACTGCATTCCTCTAAGACAACCTGAAAGAGCTACGAGTATCCCAAATACAAAGCTTTGAAAAATTCCAATCCAAAAGCTATTGAGAGAAACAGAGTCTCTTGTCATGTTGTAATATTCCATAAAATTTAAGTCTAACATAAATACGCCAACAATCATACCGC
Organism: Desulfamplus sp.; assembly: GCA_015233755.1. Taxonomy (GTDB): domain Bacteria; phylum Desulfobacterota; class Desulfobacteria; order Desulfobacterales; family Desulfobacteraceae; genus Desulfamplus. Next base: position 16,883 of record JADFXA010000008.1, read on the forward strand.
CAACTATTCCCATTAAATCAGCATAAAGACAAAGCAGAGGCATTATAATTGACAAAGCAATAACTCGCGGCATTACCAAAAATTCAATCGGCGATATTCCAAGTGTTTTAAGTGCATCTATCTCTTCGTTAACCTCCATTGTGCCGAGTTGTGCAGCAAATGCAGCACCAGTTCTGCCAGCCATGATAACCCCAGCCATAACTGCCCCCATAACTCTTATCATTGCAATTCCAACAAGGCTTGCAACATAAATTTGTGCCCCGAACATCACAAGCTGCACAGCCCCAACAAACGCAAGTATTAAACCAACAAGACAACTTATTAAAGAGACAATTGGAAGAGCATCAACACTGCACTCTCTAATAATGGGCACAATTATTGTTCCTCTAAATTTATATTTTCCAGATATAAGCCTTACAAAAGCAACTACAACCTCACCAAGAAACGCCAACATATCTTTTGAGGAGTTAACAAAATTGATTGCCGTATCACCAATTAACTCAATAGTTGATTTAGTACTATCAAGTTTCCTTATTCCTTTACGCTCAGGCACAGCTTCAGCAAGCTCAAGAACTCTTTGAATTCCACTTGGTAATGACTCTTTAACAAAAATGATATTATTATTTACACAGTGTGATTTAATCTGTTTTATAAAGGTAAGAATGGAGCTGTCCCAGTTTTTTAGTTCAGTAAAGTCAAAACCGACTTTTGCAAGTCCTTTCAGAGACTCTATCTTGTCTATGATATCAGACACGGTAAAGTTATCACAAACTGTATCGATTAAGAAATTTCCTGTTATCTCTAATATAAGCTCTTTATCTTTATTAATTATTTTATATTTCATCAAATATAACTCTCATAAGTGAGTTGTGGAAATTTACCAATGCAATGCTGATTTACTCAGATTAAGGATTTTGTTGTTTAAAAAATTAACAAAACTGGCTACCGACATAAGGCGGGATACCCTTTAAAATAAGGGCACACAGGGGCTTTAATTTATTAGCAACGCCATAAACAATATGAAGTGATTATTTCTGATTTTGATCGTTTACTTCTTATGCTCCAAATGGATAAAAACTGCGCTTTTAAATTCAGGCTCAGATATTTTCTATAATCTGGTCTACTTATTTATAAAAACGCAGTTATTAAGGATGCAGTTAAGTTTGTATATAACTAATAGTTTAAATTTTAGTTCAACTGCGTTATGATATTATTGACGATAATTTCAAAGGCTTTAGAGAAACTAGAATTTTTATTAATCATCATCATTGGCACACCTTCATCACCAGATTTAACAACTGCCATGTCAAATGGAATTGAGCCAAGGAATTTCAGCCCCTCGTTTTTAGCAGTTGCCTCTCCACCACCACTTTTAAAAAGCTCAATAATTTCGTTGCAGTGTGGACATTTAAAAGGTCCCATATTTTCTACGATTCCAAGAGTCTCTATCTTTACTGTTCTACAAAACGATATTGATTTACGAACATCTGCAAGTGCGACCTCTTGTGGCGTGGTTACAATCACAGCTTTTGCATCAGGAATAGTTTGAACAACAGATATTGGCTCATCACCAGTTCCAGGAGGTGCATCAATAATAAGAAAATCAAGATCGCCCCACTCAACCGATCCTACAAACTGTTTAATCATGCCAGTTTTAGCAGGGCCTCTCCAGATAATTGCCTGATCTTTATCTTGCATCAAAGCCTGAATAGAGACAACTTTTAGATTGTCTCCAACATTTTGAGGCAGAAGAAGGTTGTTTTTAGATACATCAAGCAATTGAGTCATACCCATCATTTGTGCAATTGAAGGACCGTGAAGATCAACATCCATAAGACCAGTCTTAAATCCTTTTAAAGCGAGGCTTGCTGCAAGATTTGCAGATACGCTGCTCTTTCCAACACCACCTTTGCCGCTCAACACAAAGATTTTATGTTTTATTTTGGCAAGAGATGCCTGTATCATTTTATCTTGTTCTTCTTGCTGATTTGCCTGTTTACTCTGAGATGGGCAGCCACCACCTTTCTTTTTTGCCTGATCAACACTTTCATAAAGCATAATATTTTGTAGCTCCTTTAGTTTGTATCTTATTAAAATTTTTGGTCTTCTATAATTTAATTTCTATTTTATAACCTAATACTTATCAATCAGAAGACTCTTGTAAAATGAATGTATTAGCCTTAACAGCTATATTGGGTTGATAGTTGTTTATCTCAAAATCTATCAACCTTCCATCGCCATCTTTTATTTTTACATTTACAGGTATTGAAAAAGAATCAAATACTTTAAATTGCTCGTTAAATACACTGTGAATCAATTTACGATTTTGGTTCATAAGTAAAAAGCTTGTAACTTTATGATCCGAATTTAAGACAATATTCTGAGATTGTCCATTCCACCTTCTTTTTAGCATCAACATATTATCGGTTAATTCAGAGGAGTATGTAATTTGAGCAATCTCAGCAGTGTCAAATTTGCTAATTGGGGTTCTGCCTGCAAAAATTGAGAGAATATCTTGTATAGTTACGGGAATTGATACAACATCTTTTAAAGATGGATTTGCTGAACTTATCTTTTTTGTTTTATGTCTTCCTGTGTGAGATATAAAGGTAACTGAATTTCCATCTGCAAGTATAGTTTCAACAGGGTGCCCAGCACTTAAAAGTGTAAGACGAATCTTATCTGGAAACGAGGCTATCCAAGCCATTCTAAATTTTTTTGATTTCTGTCTATTTACTCTCTGTTTATTAATATTTAGCTCTGTTGTGTTATTATTACTTGAGCTGTTTATATCTTCATCTGATAACTCTATATCTGTTATTGTTATCCAGCCCGTTCCTTTAGATGTTTTTATATCTTTGTTTATGCTCTCTATTTTTTTGAGTATATTAAGAGCCTCATTATCCTCTCCATTTATATAGTATGGAGTTCTAATAGAGCATCCCGCAATAGAGATTATAAGGGATAACATTATAATATTGTTAGCTATTTTCATCTATTCATCTTAATCCAAAAATGTTAATTCTGTTTAATCATAGTTTGAACTTCATAAATCTTTTTTTCAAGCAGCACGTTATTTTCAGGGGTTTTATTTTTAGAAAGAGCATTTTTGTAAGCCTCAATAGCCTTTAAATAGCTCTTTTTTTGTCTATAAGCATCTCCAAGATGCTCAAATACTACAGCGTCTCCCGATGAGAGCTTAACTGCTTTTTCAAGAATCTCGATAGCTCTATCGTAGTCACCTTTTTTATAATATACCCAACCAAGGCTATCTGTAATATATCCATCGTCTGGTTTAATAGCCAATGAGCGCTTGATAAGCTCTTCTGCCTCATCAAGGTTTATCCCAAGCTCGGCGTAAGTGTATCCAAGATAGTTCAACGCACTTGAATGTTCTGGATCAAGCTCAATAACCTTTTTCATATCAGCCATGCTTCCATCTTTATCGCCTTTTTTATCAAGGATAACTCCTGATCTAAACAAAAGCTCTGTATCATCAGGAGCATATTTAAGCCCCTGTTTAATCAATGAGAGTGCCTTGTCAATCTGGTTATTCTCTTCATAAAATGCAGAAAGGTAGCCTATTAACTCAACATCTTTTGGAAATTGGCTGAATTTGGACTCTAAAAATTCAATGGCCTTAATATTTTGTCCTAATTGATTATAAATATATGCAATATGAAATATCGATTTTTTATACTGTTCCGATTTAGTAGAGACCTTCATAAAGTGAGATATTGCTCTTTTGTCATCTTTGAGTGCTTCAAAAGTTAAGCCAGCAAGATAATGTATAGATGATTTGTCAGAAGAGCTGTCAAGTGTATCTTTAAGAAGCTCTGTAAATACAATCACTGCATCATCTTGACTATCACTGTTTACAATTTCCTTTGCCATTGCCATCATAATTTCATCATTATTTTGATATTTTTGACCAAAATTAATAAGCATTTCAGATGCTTTAGACTTTTCTCCATTTTTATAAAGATAGATAGGAAGACCAATATTTGCTTTAATATTTGTTTTATCTAACTCCAAAATTTCTTCATAAAGATTCACAACATTTTGATTCTTATTCCTTTTATTCTCATTTTTATTTTTATGTTTCTCAACTTCATCTTTATGATTTTTAGATTGAGATTTGCCTTGATTCCTTTTTTTTGTGTTTGATTGAGCTTTGTAAATTGAAATCAGTTCAAATCTTGGCTCAATTAGCTTATTATTTAACTCAATTGTCTTAAGAAATTCTTTTTCTGCTTTAAGAAGCTCTTTTTTCTGCACATAAATTTTCCCAAGAAAAAAATGGGCGCTATATGAATCTGGAAGCTCTTTTGCCATTGTAGAAAATAGCTTTATAGCCTCTTCTGTTTTTCTATTTTCTATACTTATATTGCCAAGAACAATATAGGCATCATGGTTTTTAGGGTTTATTGTTAAAATTTGCTCATACAAAATTTTTGCTTCATTTAGTTTGTTTAGCTGAAGTTTTAATTTTGCAAGAATAACAAGTATCTCCTCTGTATCAGGGTGCTTTTTATTACATTCTTCAGCCGCTCTAACAGCATTGTCATTATCTTTATTGAGAATATAGAGAAATATCAGATTTTTTTTAAGGTAAATTGAGTCAGGATCTGTTTCAATTGCTTGTTTAGTGGCATCAATTGCTGATTTCATATCGCCTTTTTGTCTATATCTTTCTGATGCCATATAATGATAGTAAGCATCTTTTGAATAATATGCTTTTTCACTTTTATCTTTTGTCTTATCTATTGTTTTAGGTTCTTCTTTCTTTGTATGGTCTTGTTTCTTAGAGCCTTGAGTTGTAGTTTCCTGCTTTGCATAATTTTGGGTTGATTTAGTTTGAAAGTAGCTACAACCGTTAAGTGATATACAGGATAAACTAATAGCTAATGTAAATATAA
>JADFXA010000090.1 GCA_015233755.1 Desulfamplus sp.
GGAATCAAGAACTTTATCAACTTCTTTCAGGTAGGAACAACGAATATCCCAATTGCAATTGGTCTTATTCTTATGATGTATCCGCCTCTTGCAAAGGTTAAATATGAGCAGCTTGGAGAGGTATTCAAGAATTTTAAGGTGCTTGGGCTGTCTCTTCTTCAAAATTGGATTGTTGGACCAATTTTGATGTTCCTTCTTGCAATCACATTTCTTTCTGGTCATCACGAATATATGGTTGGACTTATAATGATTGGTCTTGCCCGCTGTATTGCAATGGTTATTGTCTGGAATGATCTTGCTTACGGAGATACTGAATATTGTGCTGGACTTGTAGCATTTAACTCTATTTTTCAGGTTTTGTTTTTCTCAATATATGCGTGGATTTTCATTACAGTTCTACCAAGCCTTATAGGTCTTGAGGGTGCTGTTGTGAATATCTCCATCGGACAGATTGCAGAAAGCGTCTTTATCTATCTTGGGATTCCTTTTATTGCTGGTATGCTTTCCCGCATTATCGGGCTAAAGACAAAGGGCAAAGATTGGTATGAAAAGGTCTTTATACCCAAAGTAAGCCCCATGACCCTTATAGCCCTTCTCTTTACGATTTTGGTTATGTTCTCCCTTAAAGGCGAATATATTGTTCAACTGCCGTTTGATGTAATCCGTATAGCTATTCCCCTTTGCATCTATTTTTTAGTGATGTTTTTGGCATCATTTTTTATGTCAATAAAAGCTGGTGCAACTTATGAACAATCTGCAACTTTAAGTTTTACAGCAGCATCAAACAACTTTGAGCTTGCCATTGCTGTGGCTGTAGCAGTCTTTGGGATTGATTCCGGCGAGGCATTTGCAGCAGTTATTGGTCCTCTTGTAGAGGTGCCTGTTCTGATTGGACTTGTTCATGTTGCACTGTGGTTTAGAAAAAAATATTTCCCCTATACTGTCAACACGGTAAGAGGAGTCTGCCATGTTGCAAAAAGGAATTAAGTTTAAATACCTTTACCTCCCTCTTGGAGTGTTCTCCATTGCAATGTGGTGGCTGATTTATAGCCAGCTTTCAAGATTAGCATCATGGATTACCTACAATGTTTTTAACATAAAACAAGGTAGCCACTTAGGTGCTTCAATACAATTTTTTCTGTATGATACACCAAAAGTTATGATGCTTCTTTTTATTGTTGTGTTTGGAGTCGGGATAATCAGAAGTTTTTTCACACCTGAAAAAACCAGAGCATTTCTCTCAGGAAAGAGCGAGTTTGCCGGTAATATAATGGCTGCACTACTTGGCATTGTAACCCCGTTCTGTTCATGTTCAGCAGTACCTCTTTTTATAGGTTTTGTAACAGCCGGAGTCCCTCTTGGTGTAACATTCTCGTTTCTCATTTCAGCCCCTATGGTCAATGAAATTGCACTTGGATTACTTTACGGATTGCTTGGGTGGAAAATAGCTGTAATTTACATGGGCACAGGTTTAACAATTGCCATTGTTGCTGGCTGGGTGATTGGAAGACTTCAACTTGAACACCATATTGAAGATTGGGTTACATCAGTTAAGGCATCTGCGCATAATATCCCTGAAGAGAAACTCTCATGGAATGATCGAATAATATATGGATGGGAAGCTGTTAAGGAGATAATCGGAAGGGTCTGGATTTATGTGATCATTGGTATTGGGGTTGGTGCTGGTATTCATGGATTTGTTCCTCAAGAGTTTATGGCTTCAATCATGGGCAAAGGCACATGGTGGTCAGTTCCTTTAGCAGTTACCATAGGAATTCCGATGTATTCCAATGCTGCTGGTATTATTCCAGTAGTTGAGGCTCTGCTTGGAAAGGGTGCAGCACTGGGAACTGTGCTTGCTTTTATGATGAGTGTAATAGCTCTATCTTTACCTGAAATAGTTATCTTACGAAAAATCCTAAAACCTACACTTATAGCTGTGTTTGTCGGTGTAGTTGGGGCAGGTATTCTTTTTGTAGGCTATCTATTCAATATTATTATATAATCATCAATCAAATTTTACTTATAGGAGAAAAAAAATAATGTCAGAAAGTAGTTGTGGTTCAAACGGTCAAATAATGATTCTGCCATGTTCAGGTGGTTCAAATGTAGGACAATTGAGTAATAAAGCAGCAGTTGAATTAACCAAAGAGGGATTTGGAAAAATGTTCTGTCTTGCCGGAATCGGGGCTCATTTAGGTGGATTTGTTAAATCGGCACAAGATATACCAACTTTGATTGCTATTGACGGATGCTCAGTTGGATGTGCCAAAACTATACTCGAACATGCACAAATTCCTGTTAAGAATCATCTTGTTATCACAGACCTTGGAATAGAGAAAAACAAAGATCTGAATCTAAAGGAATCTGAAATAAATGATGTAAAGCAAGGTGTAAAAAAGATCTATGCAAAAGAGGTTGCGTCAAAGTTACCTCCTCCTAATATTATGGGTGTAGGGTGTTGTTGCAGCGGGAAGTGTTAAAATGCTCTGTATAAAATAGACTTCCTACACAACTAAAATTTATATCCAGTAAAATTAAGGGGTAAATTCCAGTTTTGCAGGAGGTCAAATATCCTTAAAAAGAAATAGTGAGGTTTTTATGCTACTCGAAAGTTACCAGCTTGAAATCTTTAACTCAAAATGTATGCCAGGCTCCTTTGGAGTTCACTGTTTTGCCAATTTAGATCAAGATATTTCAGAGGCAATACCATACTTGAATGCATCGCTTGGAGGATTTACTTTTACTAAAGAGCCTGTCTCTGTAACATTTAAAATTCAAGGGAAATTGCTTGCTGTACATCCGCAAAAAATAGCAATTAATGCTCTAAAAGATGAAGCTGAAGCCTTTAAAATAGTTGAATGGCTGAAACGCGAAATCAATGATGCGTGGGAAAAAAGAGAGTCTATTACCCCAAGTTATGAAGCAATGCCCCAGCCCAAGATGATGGAGATACTGAAACTTCTGCCCAAAACTAATTGTAAAGAGTGTGGAGAGCCAACCTGCATGGTTTTTGCTACCCGTATTATTGAGGGAGCTAAAGGTCATGAAAACTGTCCTCAACTTGATTCTTCTAACAGAGAGAGGTTGAAAAGTTATCTTGGTATGTTCAATTTGGATTTTTAAATAAACCGTAAATATAGGGATTATTTTTATCACATGGAACAAAAAATCAAAGTTTTATTTCTTTGCGTTCATAACAGTGCAAGAAGTCAGATGGCTGAGGCATTTTTAAAAAAGCTTGGATGCGACCGTTTTTTTGTAGAAAGTGCAGGTCTTGAAGCTGGAAGCCTTAATCCTTTGGCTGTTCTGGCTATGAAAGAGGTTGGAATTGATATTTCTGGTAATAAAACAAAGAGTGTTTTTGAGTTTTATAAACAGGGCAAAAGTTATAACTATGTTATTACTGTGTGCGATCCCTCTGCAGGAGAACAGTGTCCACTTTTTGCGGGAGTAACCAAACGTTTTCACTGGGGTTTTGATGATCCCTCTTCATTAACTGGAAATGAAGATGAAAAATTAGAAAAGACTCGTAAAATAAGAGATCAGATCAAAGAGGCGGTTGAAAATTTAATTAAAGAGATATTGTAAAAAATTTATATTTGTATAAAAGTAGGGGTAACCAGCAAAAAAAGGCAGGTTACCCCTATTTTTATTTGTAAGTTTTGTGAATTTTCAAAAACTTTTCTGTTTCAAATAAAATAGTTTGTAATTTTTTTTCAAAATCAAGGATAAAAGTTATGAAAAATAATCATGAATGTGAAACTCATTCACATAGAAATAAAAACTCTAATCAAGCAATATCAGCTAACCATGATCATCATCACCATCATGTAGATATTAATAACAATAGAGGTAAACATCTTCTGTTTGTACTTGCATTAAATTTCATTATACCAGTTGTTCAGATATGTGGAGGAATTTTTGCTCATAGTGTTGCACTTATATCTGACGCTATCCATAATTTTAGCGATTTTACAGCAATTTTTATTGCATATATTGCCTATCGAATCGGTAAAAGAGGAGCATCTATTCACAATACTTTTGGGTATAACCGAGTTGAAATCTTAGCAACTCTTATAAATGTTGCAATGCTAATCGGAGCTTCAGGAGTTATTTTTTATGAAGCTATTATAAGATTTAGAAATCCAGAGCCTGTTCAAGGTTTTATTGTGATGATAGCGGCAACAATAGGAATTGTAGGGAATGGACTTTCTGCATGGACTCTTCATAAAGATTCAGAGCATAACCTTAATGCGCGTGGCGCTTTTCTTCACATGGTCGGAGATATGCTTACATCTATAGCTGTTCTACTAAACGGTCTTATTTTACTATTTAAAGATTGGTATTGGATTGATCCTCTACTATCGCTAATGATTGTTCTATTTATTCTTAAAAATTGTTGGACAATATTTAAAGAAGCGGGTCTTATATTGATGAATGCAACTCCAAAGGAGATCGATATTATAAAAATCAAAGAGTCGATTGAGAGTATTCCACAAATATGCGGAGTCCATTATCTCCACGCATGGCAGCAAAGCTCTTCAAGCATTGCATTTTCCGCACATATTGTTGTAAATGATCAGCTTGTAAGTCAAACGGAAGCTCTCGCTAAAGTAATACGTGATAAGCTTATGAAAAACTTTAAAATAGACCACCCTACTCTACAATTTGAGACCTTTCCTTGCGGAAATGGAACAATGTTGTGTGAGATATCTTGTGCAGGTGAAGCAGCATCAAATATATGAGAAGTGATAGCTTCTCAATAATTCAGACCTTAAAATTATTATTCAATCATTAATATGTTAATGTTAAAAACTATCTATGAATAATAGTTGTTTGTATGAAAATGTTTATCTCTTAAATGAGATATTTCAGGAGGCCTTAAAGCATGAAAATTAAAAATATTAGTAACAGATTCTATCATAACCCATTTAGAAAGACATTATGGCAAGTTCCGCTAATAATCTTATTGGCATTTACTATCTCTATTATAATTAACCATCTTAGATCTGACAAAATACCACTTATAGGAAATTGGTCGGTTGATGCTCGTTTTGCTGACTCTGATGGGAAAACTCTTGTTATATCTTTAGAACAGGCAAAGGAGCTGTTTGAAAATAATGCCGCTATATTTATTGATGCACGTCCTAAAGAGCAATATGAAGAAGGCCATATTCAAGATGCACTTTCTCTGCCTTGGCAAGAAGTTGATACCTATTTTATGGAAGTTGCCCCTATCTTAGAAGAGAGGCTTTCTAAGATAGCTAAAGTAAATTCAGATAATGGAGAAAATAAAAATATCAGTAATGCTATTATAACCTATTGTGATGGTGAATCATGTGAATTGAGTCATGAGCTCGCGCTCTTCTTAAAAGAGATGGGATTTAATAATGTCCACATCATTGTTAATGGTTGGACAGTGTGGCACAAAGCTGGTTTGCCTGTAAGTGTTGAGAAAAAATAGCATTCATTGGTTAATTACTATAAATAGTTAAATATAAAAATACAATTGGTGGTAAGAATAATGATAAAAGAAAGAATTAATTATCAAAAGATATTATTTGATGTTTTACGTATATTTATGGGAGTGATTTTTATATATGCAAGTTATGATAAAATTCTTAACCCAGAAGCCTTTGCAAAAGCAGTTTATAACTACCAAATTATGCCGGATTTTACTATAAACATTGTTGCTTTATGGCTTCCCTGCCTTGAATTTTTAATTGGGCTTTGTCTTATTACAGGAACTTGGCTGCACGGAGCAACTACAATAAGCACATCTCTTATGATAATTTTTATTTGTGTTATGCTATTTAATTTAAGTCGAGGGCTCAATATTAGTTGTGGCTGCTTTTCAACGCAAACGACCCAAGATACAATAGGAGCAATTACAATATTAAGAGATATAGCATTTCTTCTATCTTCTTTATACCTTACTTTATGGCTCTTTTTCTTTTCTAAATCTCAAGATGCTTAAAAACAACCTTAATTTAATAAAATAAATATGGATAAAATAAATACTACTCAACATAGATTGCAGCAACATCAGATTAAAGAGCATGAGACCCAATATAGAGAACTAATAGAGGCACTTAATGTTGGAGTGTTTCGCACAACTCCAGAGGGACTTGTATTCCTTCAAGCTAATAAAGCAACTGCAAATATTTTTGGTTATGACTCAATTGAAGAGTTCATGCAAACATCAATGTATGACCACTATAAATATCCAAATAGAATGCAGAAATGGTTAGAGAGATTAAGAGTCAGCGGAGAATGGAAAAACTTTGAAATTGATATGCAAAAAAAAGACGGAACTCAAATTTGGGTCTCGTTTAATGTTACTGTAAAATATGATGAATGCAATGCTAATGATTCTGATTGTTATGAAGATTATGACGATAATAACGCCCCTTATAATATAAATATTTTTGGTTCAGAAGAGAAAGAGTTTCTTCAAGCCAAAAGTACTAAAGATAAAGAGCAACAAGATAATCTTGATAAAACAGTTCACGATAAAGAACATCAAGGTAGAATTAGAATAATAAAATGGATTGACGGAGTTGTTGAAGATATAACAGAGAGAAAGGAGGCCTTAAATAAATTAAAACGGCTAAATGAAGCCTATGAACGCTTTGTTCCACAAGAATTTTTGAAAACTCTTGGCAAGAAGAGTATTGAAGAAGTTCAGTTAAATGATCGAATTCAAAAAAAAATGACTATTCTTTTTTCAGATATTCGTAATTTTTCTACTCTATCAGAGGCAATGTCACCCGAAGAGAATTTCAAATTTATAAACTCATATCTAAGCTACATGGGACCATTTGTTAGAAAACATCATGGATTTATAGATAAATTCATAGGTGACTCTATTATGGCAATTTTTGGTAGAGATTCTGATGATGCAATATTGGCAGCAATTGATATGCTAAGAGAGCTGAGAGGCTATAATGAAGGGCGAAAAAGAGCAGGATACCCTATGCTCCAAATCGGCATCGGTATAAATACAGGGATCTTGATGCTTGGTATTGTAGGGGAAGCTAATCGCATGGAAGGAACCGTTATAAGCGATGCAGTAAATACAGCGTCCAGATTAGAGCAACTGACAAAGAAGTATAATACTCCTCTTCTAATCAGTGAACATACATTCCATTCACTGAAAAAAACTGCTGATTTTGCCATTAGATTTGTCGATCGCGTCATTGTAAAAGGGCGTTCTGAGCCTATAGCAATATATGAGGTTTTCAATGCTGATCCACCTCAACTTTTTGAATCAAAGCTATCTCATAAAAGTCTCTTTGAAACAGCACTTTACCATCTACGTTACCATGATATAGAACATGCTAAAAGTATCTTTGATGTCCTATTAAAAAAAGCTCCTGATGACCCATTAGCAAAAAGATACCAATCATTTACTGAAAATGATTATGATCATTTTTTCTCTCCTTGGAATAAGAAAAAGGAGTTTGAGATCAAAGAGGAGCTTATGTGCGATATTCCTATAATTGACGATGCCCATATTGAGATGTTTCGACTTACCTATCTTTTAATGGAGATTATTAAACAAAATCTAAACAACGAGACAATTACAGAGCTGTTAATTGAACTTAATAATATATCAAAAGAGCATTTTGAGACAGAAAAAGAGATGATGGAACAAGCTGACTATCCCGAACCAGAGCTTGATCTCCATATGATGCTTCATAAAGAATTTTTGAGTAACTCACAGTATGTTTTACATATGGCATCTCAGACAAATTACACTAAAAAATCAGAAGCTCTACATCTACTTCTGCGAATTGAAACTTTGTTTGTCGAGTGGCTTGTAAACCATGAGATCACCGCCGACAAACATTTTATAGCATTTATGATGGGTTTCAGATAACAAACAATTCGACAATTTTATAGCCTCTACACCTCTAAACCGTTCCCTCATCAATAATTTCAGCAATATCTTTTACTGGAACCTTACGCTCTGTCTCCATTATGCCATCATTGAGCATGGTGATGCAGAATGGACAGGCAGCACAAACCGTTGATGCCCCTGTTGCCACAGCTTCTTTTGCCCTGACATTGTTAATTCTTTGTCCTATCGTCTCTTCCATAAACATTCTTGCACCACC
>JADFXA010000091.1 GCA_015233755.1 Desulfamplus sp.
TACCATTTCTGTGGGTAATCTTTTTCAGTTTTTTGCATATGAATTGATCAGTCTCCACATGTTCAGTGCAGATCAGGCATTTTTCCCATTTCTCAGTAATACCAAGGGAAAGAAGTAATCCCGAAAATCTTTAAATTGTTATGCCTAATCTGCTCTTATTAGACCGTAGCCATGCTCGCCATGAAGGGATTTGTCTAACCCTTCTACCTCTTTTTCAACATCAATTCTGAACCCAAGAGTCTTTTCAACCACAATACAGATAATAAAAGTTCCAATAACTGCTAAAAGAATAGTTGCTGTTATTCCAATAAGCTGAACAGCAAACTGGTTCCATACTGTCCAGATACCAGTTGAGGAGGCTGCTGAAGCCTCTTTCATCCAGCTGTCACGGATAAAGAAAGAGAGCAAAATAACACCAAGTCCGCTTCCGACACCGTGGATTCCAAAGCAATCTAAGCTGTCATCATATTTAAATTTTGTTTTCAACTGCAAGGCATAATAGCAGGCAATAGATGATAATGAGCCAAGAATCATAGCCCCAACAGGTTTTACAACCCCTGCTGCGGGAGTTATAACAACTAATCCTGCAAGGATACCTGAGACAAAACCAAGAGATGTTGCCTTACGGAAAACAGCAGCTTCAATTAGAAGCCATGTTAAAGCACCGCTTGCAGCAGAGATTTGGGTCATTGTGAGTGCTCTTGCTGTCTCAAGACCACTTTGAAGAGTTGAGCCTGCATTGAATCCAAACCATCCAACCCACAGAAGACCAGCTCCCATTATAGTCATAACAAGATTGTTAGGATTTATTACAGTATTAGGATAGCCTTTACGAACACCGAGATAGATTGCCACAACAAGAGCGCTTGTTCCTGCAGAGACGTGTATAACCATTCCTCCTGCAAGATCTATTACACCAACTGCACCAATAGTATGGAGCCAGCCATCTGCTGCCCATATCCAATGACAAAGAGGACAATAAATAAAGATAAACCAGAGGGCAATGAACATTGTATATCCCTTGAAATATACCCTTTCTGCAAGAGCTCCGCTTATCAGAGCAGGGGTAATAATCGCAAACTTTCCTTGGAACATTGCGATTACATATTCTGGTATTCCATCAGTAATCATATCATCAATGCCCTTTAGAAAAAAGTAATCACTATTCCAGCCAATAATACCACCCATTATGTTTTTACCAAATGTGAGCGAATATCCACAGATAACCCATAATACACCTATAATTGCCAAAGAGACATACGTGTGCATCATTGTCGCTATTACATTCTTGGTTCTTACAAGACCGCCATAAAACATAGCAAGTCCAGGTATCATTAAAAGGACAAGCGCTGTTGAAATAAGCATCCATGAAGTGCTTCCTGTATCTATGGGACTTACTTCCCCTGCAAATACGTAATGTGTTCCAATGAGTAAAATAGATATTAGAAAACTCAATATTTTTATTGTTTCACGCATCAAATCCCCCTGTAAACTTTTTTTGTTAATAGCCTGAATATTTAAACATGCCCTAATGATAATTTGAACTCTTGCAAAATATATTTTAACCCTTTTTGCATTAACCATACTAACTGGTAAAAAAATATAACAGCTTGTAATAATAGATTTTTTAGGGAGGGGGCTATATGTGAGGATTGATAAATTACGATATTGAAATAAAATCAGCTTTTTTGATGTAATAAATCTGCGTCAACAGATTCTAAATTGTGCTATATTAATATTTTATTTTGTCATTCCAATGTATTGCTCTTGTTTGAAGTGGATTTGTAAAAACAATACAAAATTGTCGTTGGAATACATATTAATTTTCAAATTTGTAAGAGTATGAGTTCGTTAATTCCAAAAATTGCATTTTCAGTTAAACACATCTACTTGACAATCTAAATTTTGCATCAATTATTGTTGACGTCAATTAGTGTTTATTTTTTATAATGAAGAGACATTCTACTTCAGTACAAATTAACAAATAAAATTTTAATTCAACAATCTTTTAATGAATCAACAAAGATATATCAGGAGAAAAAAATGAGTAATAGACAAGAAACTTGTGAATTTAAAACCGAAGTTCAGCAGATGCTCCATCTTATTATCAACTCTCTTTATTCCAACCGTGAAATATTTATCCGCGAACTTATATCAAATGCCTCTGACGCAATAGACAAAGCACGTTTCAAAGAACAAACAGATCCAACACTTTTTGAAAAAGATAACAATTACCATATTAGAATATCAACTGACCCTGAGAAGAGAATCTTTGAGATTTCTGACAATGGAATTGGTATGACTTATGATGAGGTAAACGAAAATATTGGAACCATTGCCAAAAGTGGGACAGCCGCATTTATGGAGGCTCTCCAAACTTCAAAAGAGCAGAGTGCTTTAACTCCAGAGTTGATTGGTCAATTTGGTGTAGGTTTTTATAGTGCTTTTATTGCAGCAGACAAGATAACTCTTATCACAAAAGCGGCAGGCGCTGAAAAAGGTGTTAAATGGGTCTCTGATGGAAAGGGGACATACTCAATTGAAGAGATTGAAAAAGATTCAAGAGGAACAACAATAACACTTGAGCTAAAAGAACATGGAGAAGATGAACAAGATTTCACAGATGAATACACTATACGCCACGTTGTTAAGAAACATTCTGATTTTGTAAACTATCCAATTATTATGAATGTTGAGAAGAGCGAGCCAATTCCTGAAAATGAGAGAGTAAAAGGGGCTGACGGCAAGCCGATTGGTGATAGTTATCGAAAGGTTAGAAAAGATGAAACCTTAAACTCAATGAAGGCAATATGGGCAAAAAGCAAAGATGATGTAACACCTGAGGAGTATGAGGAATTTTATCGCCACATTAGCCACAATTGGGATAAACCTCTTGAGATAATCCACAAAAAATTTGAAGGCGTAACAGAATATGACTCGCTTCTATTTATCCCTTCAAAAGCTCCGTTTGACCT
The DNA here is from genome assembly GCA_015233755.1 of Desulfamplus sp. Taxonomy (GTDB): domain Bacteria; phylum Desulfobacterota; class Desulfobacteria; order Desulfobacterales; family Desulfobacteraceae; genus Desulfamplus. Next base: position 2,976 of record JADFXA010000091.1, read on the forward strand.
TTTCCGTCCAGAGAGAAAGCACGGTATGCAGCTCTATTGCAAACGTGTATTTATAATGGACGATTGCAAAGAACTTTTGCCTGAATATCTTGGGTTTATTCAAGGTGTAGTTGATGCACCAGATCTCAATCTAAATGTTAGTCGCGAGATTCTCCAAGAAGATAGACTTGTTAGAAATATCCGTAAGAATTTGGTTAAAAAGATTTTTTCAACCCTTGAAGAGATGGATAAAGAGAAATTTGAATCTTTTTATAATGAGTTTGGTCAGGTTATTAAAGCAGGTATTCCAACTGATTTTGAAAACAAAGATCGTATTGCATCTTTGCTTAGATATAAGACCACAAAATCAGACGGCAAATATGTTACCCTAAATGAATATATTGAGAGAATGCCAGAGGGGCAAAAAGATATTTACTACATCACTGGCGAAAACTTAAATGCTCTTATAAACAGCCCGCTTCTTGAGACCTTAAAGGCAAAAGATTACGAGGTTCTTTTAATGGTTGATCCTGTTGATGAGTGGGTTACCCAATCTTTGCACGAATATAAGGAGAAAAAACTTAAAAGTGCAGAAAAAGGAGACCTTGAGCTTGATAAGGTTGATGAGACTAAAAAAGGTGAATACACAGCTCTATTTGGTTTTATCAAAGATAAACTTGAAGATAAGGTTAAAGAAGTTCAAATCTCTAATAGGCTCAAAGACTCTGTTTCATGTCTGTCTGCTGATGATTACGGCATGAGTGCATATATGGAGAAAATTATGAAAGCCACAGGTCAAACTGCACCTGTGCAAAAAAGGTCGTTAGAACTTAATATAAACCATCCATTAATTGCCAAAATGAAACATATATTTGAGACCGACACCACCAACCCAATTTTAAAAGATTATAGCGAAATCTTGTTTGATATTGCCGTTGTAAGTGAAGGTGGCAAAATTGATAACCCAGCAAGGTTTAGCCAGCTTATTGGCGATATTATGGCAAAATCGATTTAAGTTTTTTTGAAAAACATAAGTAGAGATGCACGCTCGTGTGTCTCTACAATTTAATATTGGATTTTAATTCCTCAGCAATGAAAATATACCTTGAAAGTCTCGGCTGCTGCCGAAATCAGATAGATAGTGAAGTGATGTTAGGACGGCTTGCATCTTCTAAACATGAAATTTGCAATGATCCTTCAGAAGCTGAAGTTATTATAGTTAATACCTGCGGGTTTATAGCCTCTGCCTCGTCAGAGGCTATTGACACAATTTTGGAACTTGCTGAATACAAAAAAGCAGGATCATGTAAACGTCTTGTAGTTACAGGGTGTCTGCCTGAGCGTTTTCGTGATGACACGCTTACAGAGGCACTTCCAGAGGTTGATGCTTTTCTTGGAATTGGTGCTTGTGATGATATTATCAGGGCAGTTGAATACAAAAAATCATCTGTTAATAAAGATGAAAATGTTGATTCAAAAAATATATCTTTTGATGATTCTCCATTAATTGTTCTTCCTGATCCATCTGCAAGGCAGTTTCAAGGCTATCCTCTTCCACGCCTTCTTACCTTAAATTATTCTGCATATATAAAAATATCAGAAGGATGCAATCGCAAATGCACTTACTGCATCATTCCAAAACTTCGTGGCAGACAAAGAAGCCGAACAATTGAAGATATTACATCAGAAGCAGTTCATTTTATAACAAATGGTGTTAAAGAGCTTATATTTGTTGGCGAAAATACTACAGATTATGGACTTGACCTTGTTAAAGCGCCTAATCTTGCTGAGCTTTTAGAACGAATTTCAATAGAGGTGAATAACTATTCTCATCTATATTTAACAAATAAAGAGCTGCCATCAAATAATAAGTTGCCAATAAATAAAGAGTTGTCGCCAGTATGGCTTAGACTTTTATATACTCACCCATCTTCAATTACAAAAGAGGTGATTGAAAAGATTGCATCTCTTGAAAATTTCTGCACCTATTTTGATGTGCCTGTTCAACATGCAAGCTCAAAGATATTAAAAAGAATGGGGAGAGATTATAATTTAGATCATCTTTACAAACTTTTTGAATCAATAAAAGAGATAGCTCCTGACGCAGCTTTGAGAACAACTCTTATTACAGGTTTTCCTGGTGAAACAGATAAAGATTTTAAAACGCTTCTTAAATTTGTTGAAGATATAAAATTTGATCATCTTGGAGTTTTTGCTTACTCAGATTCAGAAGACCTTTCATCTCACCATTTAAAGAACCATGTTACTGAAAATATTGCACAAGAGCGGCATGATATTATTATGGCGACTCAATCACAAATATCTGAAAATATAAACAAAAAATATATGAATAAGAATTTGGCAGTACTTGTCGAAGAAAATCCTGATGAAGGAATCTATCTTGGTAGAACATGCTTTCAAGCACCAGAAGTTGATGGAATCACATTTATTTATGGGTCAAATCTTGCAATTGGCGACTTTGTTGATGTAAAGATTACAGAAACACATGAATATGACCTTGCAGGAGAACACTCAAGTTATGACCAATTCGATGAATCAAAAAATACTAAAAGAGGTTAGTCCATCTATAATAAACACAGCTTCACCAAAACCCGCTCATAATCAACCACCTTTCAAAGAGACATCCCATAATGAATTAAAAAATAGAATTGTCTCAAAAGTTAGTACAGACCTTGCCAATATTGAAAAAACTCTTCATGACAACTTAACTCCAAATCTCTCTCTTGTCTCTGAAATTGCAGGACATCTGCTGTTTAGCGGCGGCAAAAGGCTGCGGCCGCTTTTGATGTTGTTAAGCTCAAGATTATGCACTCAAACTCTTGATAAGTTTGATGTACAAAACTCAACTATAGAACAGCTGCCAATTAGAAATTCAGTTGATCTATTTGTTAAATTTTCTACCATATTTGAATATTTACACGCTGCAACCCTTCTTCATGATGATGTTGTTGATGAAGCTCAGATGAGGCGTGGGAAACCCTCTGCACACTCACGCTGGAGTGTCCCTAAGGTTGTTCTTACTGGTGATTTTTTGCTTGCACGATCACTTAGCCTTGCTGCTGAAACAAAAATTCCTGAAATAATAGCTATAATGGCTAAAATCACTGAGGATATGTCCCAAGGCGAAATTGAACAGATGGAATATAAAAGCAAAGTTGATCTAACAGAATCTCAATATTTAAAAATTATTGAGCGTAAAACTGCTGTATTGATTCAAGGAGCATGCAGAAGCGGGGCAATTCTTGCTCATAGGCTCAAAAATGGCAGCAAGTCAACTCTTGGCCATGATGAAGGTAAAGAGAATTTTAATTGGCAAACAACCCCCCAAAAAATGTTTGAATATTGGCAGGTTCGAGAAGAGGCTCTTGATAGGTATGGCTATCATCTTGGCATTGCTTTCCAGATGGCTGACGATCTTCTTGATTACACAGGTGATGCTGCTGCACTTGGTAAAAATCCTGGTGCTGACATTCGTGAAGGAAAACTTACACTTCCCCTTATTCATGCACTTTCAAAAGCCAATGATGAAGACAGCGGAGTTATGAAAAATATAATCCTCAATTGTTGTGGTAAGTTAGAGGATTTTAATAATAGCTTTGATAACTTTTCATTGATGCTTGAGAAAATAAATAAATATAAAGGTATTGAATACACAGAGTCGCATGCTAAACACCATGTTGAACAGGCAAAAAAGAGCCTTGAGCTATTTCAAGATTGTGAAGCTAAAGAGATATTAATGTTGCTTGCTGATTATTCAATTTCAAGAAAAGTATAAATAACCGCTAGTGCTTAACATGTAGTGGCAGCAAGTTTTGGAGCAATCTCAGCGTTGTAATGGTGGACAAAGTTCCATATAGTTCCAATATGGTTATTAATGTTCTTTGAATTTGTTGGAATATCAAACCCGAGAAAATTTGTTTATAGTAAAATCATCTATCACTACATGTTAAGCACTACTGAATAGTAATAAGGATCGTATTTATGTTTTTTGATGTGGTTATTACTTTCGTTCTTGTTTTTTTAAACGGTTTTTTTGTAGCTTCTGAGTTTGCCATCGTTAAAATAAGAGCTTCCCAGCTTGAGTTAAAGGCTCAATCTGGGAACAGTGCTGCAATATTATCAAAGCACATTGTATCTAATCTTGATGGTTATCTTGCAGCAACTCAATTAGGAATAACACTTGCAAGTTTAGGATTAGGTTGGATTGGAGAACCAGTTGTTTCTAAGATAATAGAGAATATTTTTGACTATATTGGTATGGAACTCAATCCAGAATTAGCACACGATGTAGCGTTGCCTATAGCTTTCACCACTATTACGGTTTTACATATTGTTTTTGGTGAGCTTGCTCCTAAATCAATTGCTATACAGCGGTCAGAATCAACAACTCTATTAATAGCTTATCCGCTGCAATTCTTTTTTTTGCTATTTAGACCATTTATCTGGGTATTAAATGGAATTGCTAATTTGTTGCTCAGAATGGTTGGTCTTACTTCAATACATGGCTCTGAGGTTCATAGCAGCGAAGAACTTAAATATTTGGTTGAGCAAGGCAAGGAAAGTGGTGTCATTGAGCCATCTAATTATAAAATAATAAAAAATGCTTTTGATTTTTCAGAACAAACTGCAAAACAAATAATGATTCCGAGAATGAAGGTTTTTACTATAGATGTAAATAATTTTACTGAAATAGTTTTTGAAAAAGCAATTGATGAGAGCTACACAAGAATACCTTGTTATGAAGACAATTTAGATAATATTATAGGCGTGGTGTATCTCAAGGATATTTTGTTAAAATCAAGGAAAAATGAGCCATTTAACATACGTGATATAATGCACGATATGATGTTTGTGCCAGAAACAAAACGCATTGGGCAGCTATTAAATGAATTTCAATTATATCACCAACAGATAGCAGGTGTTATAAATGAATATGGCGGTTTTGAAGGTATAATTACTATGGAGGATATTTTAGAGGAGTTAGTTGGAGAGATACAAGATGAATATGATAATGAGATGCCTGTTGTAGAAAAGACGGGAAACAAAACATATACTGTAGTTGCTTCAGCTACGCTTGACGATATAAACGAATTACTGCCTCACCCAATAATTGAAGATGAGAAGCCAGACGACCAATATGAAACCCTT
>JADFXA010000092.1 GCA_015233755.1 Desulfamplus sp.
CATTTTCAATTACCCAACCCACAATGCTTTTTTGTTTCTCGTCAATATCAATTCCAATAATATTTTCGCTCTCTTTACCAGCAGCTTCAATACAGTGGTAACAATGATTTTTTTTGATCCAGATTGATCCTCTCTCAACATTTTGAAGTTTAAGCAGGGCAAGAAGAAATTTTTTTTGAAGTGATATTGGATCAAGCTCTCCTGCAAAGGATTTAAAAAGGTCAAAAGATGATTTGTTCACGGCTTTGTTCCTAAATGTTTACAGTAGTAATGTTACATTGATAGTTCACAATTGAGTTATAATTCATATTGTTTTGATAAGTTGTATATATTTTCTTTAAAAGAATACAATATCACCACTTTGCTATTGATTCCATATTAAATTGGCGAATTTTTACTTTCATTTGAATAATTAATATGATAATTTTTCTATTTAGATATATCAAATGTATGTTGTAGATACAACTAACAATGAAGAAAGTTTCGAAAATTTATCTATTAAAGATATTATAGCCATAATATAATTGGCACAAACAATTTTATATAAATAATACAAGGTAAAAATAAGATATGCACAAAGCAACCGAAGGATATACAGCTAAAAAAGATATTTATAACTCTTTAAGAAGTGCGATATTAAATGGAAAGTTAAAGCCCGGAGAGAGGCTGTCAATCGATCTGCTAAAAACAGAATTTGGTACAAGTATAACGCCAGTAAGGGATGCTCTACAGATGCTAAATCAAGAGGCATTGATTACCATAAAATCTCGTTCTGGTTATTTTGTTACAAGAATAACCTTGAAAGAGCTGAGAGATATGCTTGAACTAAGAGAGATTCTTGAGCTTGCCTCAATTGAGCGGGCAGCAAAAAATATAACTCCTGAAATGGTAGCAAAGTTAAGATCAGTTCATTTAGGATATTCAGGAGAAGATGATCTATCTTATACTCGATATACAGATGAAAATCGAAATTTTCATTTCATGGTTGCTGAAGCATCTGAAAACATGGAGCTTGCTTCTACTTTGAAACATCTTTTAGATAGATTAGCAAGGTTTATGGTTATCCGTCATGCAGGAAAAGATATGCCAGATATTCATGAAAAATTAGTTCAAAAACTTGAAGCTCATGACGGTGAGGGAGCAAGAAAGCTGCTTATGAGTGAGCTTAGTAATACTAAACTTGCGGTAATGGATCGTATTATGCAAGAAGAGGCTGCATTTTGGCATCTTGGTGGCGGAATATGAATAAAATACCCCAAATAATAAGCCCTGATGGCTATATACATACAATTCAAGAAAAGAGAGATAATCCAAAGCAAATAGATTTAATAGAATCAAACAAATCAACAACTCAAGTAGAACCACTGCACCAAACATACTTCCCTAATCTAATAGAATCAGCAGAATCAATACAAGCGACTTTCTATTTTCCGTCTGTTTCAGATTATATAAGAGGAGCAATTTTAGAGAACAAGCCATATTTTTTTGTAGGCAGAAGCGGTAATGCTCAGATTGGTATTAAAACTTATCAAAATAATTTAACAACAATGCCAACCATTGAGAATCAAGATATTTATCTTGATGGGCAGATTCAAAACTTAAACCCACTTTTAAACTCGGGATTGCAAACAGGCAATGTTCTTGAGCTTTTTAAGAAAGGTGATGAGATTGGCAGACTCGTTGTCATGGACCCTGAACTTAGAATTCACGATGTTCGGCACTATCTCCATAAAAGGCTTTTTGTAGGTAGAGAGGTTACTAAAGGCTACTATGAAGGTTTTGAAATTCATCAAGAGAGCGATCCAATAACAGGGAAAATATCTGACTATATCACCATTGATCTTGAGCCGTTTCAATACACATTTGAACCTTATGCCATTAACCCTTCAAGCATAAATGCTGTTATTAAAGAGGGTAGAAGTGCTTTGAGCAAGATTCGCTCGAGAGTGGCAGTTGATCTGAAAAGCGCTGTGCTAAAGCCAAATGAGTTGTTTGTAGGTGATATAAAAATCTCTCTTGGGGATGTATATGCAATAATTGACGCTGTTGTAGAACCTGAATCAAACTTTATTGAACATCTTCCAGCCAGAGTGCTTGATCCTTTTCGCACATTCAGAGATAGGCAAGTTGAACTATACAATTTTGGCAATTGCGACACTCCGTTGAGTGAAATCAAAATTAGAGTCCGTTTTTTCAGAACAAAAAATCCGCTGACTGTGCCATTGGAAAAGAGTAAGGTAAAAGAGGGATACAGAGTTTATGACCTTCTTACAAACGCAGAGATAAGTAATCTGTTTCGTTCTATTCATCATAACTCTTTGGGTATGATTTTAAATAAGGGTAACTTTATTCAAATTCCAAGGGCTGAAGATATTGAAGGTGAGGCACAGTTTGAAATTATTAAACACTCTGTAGTTCAAAGCACATCGCGTAAATCAGAGTTAGTTCTTCCAACTTCAGAAGAAAATGATCTTCAAAATGGTGAGTTTAGAAAAACTCTTCAAAAGCTATCTGTGCTTGGAGGAATTAATAGCCGTATATTTATTGGAGATAAGTTTCCATCGCATGAAGTTATAAATGCTTTGAACAGAAGCGGTATCAGAACTTTTTTGATAAATTCAGCTAATCCATCTTTTGAAGATGACTATATCAAAAAAATGATAAATTTAACTCACGCTGACCACTCTGCATGTGAGTTCTTACGCTATGATTCAGAGACTGACAAAATCTATACTTTTTATCATGGCTGTTTTATGGAGCCTGATGATAAAGAGCGATTTGATAAGGTTAGATATTGGTTTGCATTTTATGGTTCACACATAAAAGAGGCTGATAATAGGTTAACAAACGAGCTTTTAAATAAGCTTGCAGCAAAACTTGGTGATGAGATGGGAATTGTTCACGGAGGTGGTCCGGGACTTATGAAAGAGTCAAATGATCTTGCAAGGAAACATAACATAATGAGTGTTGGAATTGCAATTGACCTTGAGGGTGAGAGGCAATTATCCCTTACAACATGCGATGGACTTATCAAATATAAAGAGGGGCTCCGTCTTTCAAGACAGGATCATCTTCAAAAGTTGAGCAATCTTCCAATTATCAATACAGGTGGATACGGAAGCTCTGAAGAGCTTGCCATATCAATAACATCTATGAAAATTCACGAAAATCCACTTGCTCCTATAATTTTGCTTGACCCTGATAATTTATGGAATCATGCACAGAAACAAACTATTGAGATTGCAGAAAGAAAATATGGTCCACCTTTTATCCCAAATCTAATTAAGCCCTGTCGAACTGCTGATGAGGCTTTAAAAGAGATTATAAAATTTTTATCCCACCCAGATAATTGGTATAAAAAGAATAAAATTCCAACTGAGGACATTGAAATATCAAGAGTAAAATCAAAAAGAATAAGGCAAGAGAATCTTGGACAAGTTGATGTTGAGGTATTTGAGAACCCAAACTATAGATTGACTCAAATGAGTATTGGTTAAAAATTATAATTATGGAATATCTACAAAAAATGGCTTTACCCCATCTAAGAGATGGTGAGCTTGTCAATCTAATGGTTGATAATGAGCGTTCTGAGTATTTGAAAAAGCTATCCTCTACAATACCTGATGTTATTCTAAATGAACGTCAACTATGTGATTTTGAACTTCTCTCAATCGGTGCTTACTCGCCTCTTCAAGGTTTTATGAATAGGGCTGATTACGATATAGTTCTTGAAAAGATGCGTCTTTCAACAGGAGAGCTTTGGCCTGTTCCAATAACACTTGATGTCTCAGAAAATTTAGCTAAGAGTTGCCAAGTCGGTCAATTGTTGATGTTAAGAGATCAAGAGGGGTTCATTCTTGGAGTTATTCAAGTTGAAGATATATGGCTAATTGACGTAGAGAAAGAAGCGATAACCCTTTATGGCACTAAAGATACGGAACATCCTGGGGTCAATTATCTCTACTACCGTTCGGGTAAATATTACGTAGGTGGGAAAGTTCAAGCCATGAATCTTCCTATACACTCCGATTTTAGGCGGCTTAGAAGAACCCCAAATGAAGTTAGGGAGATATTCTCAAAACTTGGATGGAAAAAAGTTGTCGGATTTTTGACACGCCATCCTATTCATAGACCTCAATTTGAGATGACTATAAGAGCAATGAGGCAAGCTCAGGCTAACTTACTGCTCTTGCCGGTTGCAGGTGAGACAAAACCCGGAGACTTTGACCATTTCACTCGAATGAAGTGTTATAAAACAGTAGAGCCTTATTATCCGCCGGACTCCTTTATGCTCAATCTCCTTCCATTGGCAATGAGACTCGCAGGTCCAAGAGATGCTCTACTTCATATAATTATGGGGAAAAATTTTGGGTGTACCCATTTTATAATTGGTCATAATCACTCAAGCCCTGGTAAAGACAGCAATGGAAGGCCTTTTTACAGCTCTGAAGATGCGGCATCTTTTGCCTCTAAAGTCTCTTTAGAGGTAGGTGTTGAAGTTCTTGCATTTAAAAAAATGGTATATTTGCCCTCTGATGATGAATATCAATTTGAAGATGATGTTCCGGAAAATATGGAGAAACTCTTTTTATCAGGTACAGATATACGCAAAAAAATTCGTGCTGGAAAAAATGTTCCTGAATGGGCAACCTTTCCAGAGGTAGTTGAAGAGCTTAAAAGATCATATCCGCCACCCTCTGGCCAAGGTTTCACAGTTTTTCTTACAGGTCTGTCTGGAGCTGGAAAATCAACTATTGCCAATATACTTTATGCAAAATTTATGGAGATAGGAACAAGACCAGTAACTTTGCTTGATGGAGACATTGTAAGAAGAAACCTTTCAAGTGAGCTTAACTTCTCTAAAGAACACAGAGATATAAACGTAAGGCGTATAGGTTTTGTTGCAGCAGAGATAAGCAAAAACCGTGGTATTGCAATATGTGCCCCAATTGCTCCTTATAAAAACACAAGAGAAGAGATAAGAAGAGCAATTGAAAAATATGGTGGATTCTTTGAGATTCATGTAGCAACTCCAATTGAAGAGTGTGAGAAAAGAGATCGTAAGGGGATGTATGCAAAAGCACGGGCTGGACTTATTAAAGGTTTTACAGGCATAGATGATCCTTATGAAATACCTCAAAAATGTGAAATGTCCATAGACACAACTCATATAACACCTGATGAGGCTGTGCATGAGATTCTGCTCTATATCGGGCAAAAAGGTTTTATATGAAGAATTCAATCTAAAAACATTGGTATATCTTTTGCTTATTCATTTTCATGAAGTAAATAGTGAATATTTTTTTGTATGAACTTCTCTCTTTGCTTTATTTATAATGATGATTGATAGTTAGGAGTTACTAATGGATTTTCTGCACAACTAATTTTTTATCCAATAAAGTCAAGGGTAGAATCTACGTTTTGTAGGAGATCAAATAACAACATTTTTTAGAGGTGTAATATGAATAGTATAAAGACATCAGAATATAAAGAGGTTAATATATTAGGATCGATCGTCAAAATTCGACCGAAAAGACGTCAAGGATCCAACCCTCTCTTAGAAGGGGTTAGGAAATTTCAAGAGGAACTCCAAAAACGCCAAGAGCAACAAGACGCTCTAATAAAAAAATGCCAAAGTTCTTAAAGAATACCCCGCCGCTTGCGGCGGGTAGCTTCATGTAGGCAGCCATTTCAGATTATTCAAAACAAACCTATTTAACCTACAAGTTAGAATTGGATTCATTTTTGTCGGGCAACGTTGAGCGTTTGGAAAAGCTCAACTAATGACTGTTTAGAGAATTCCTTCTGGTTAAGGTGGTAATTAACTAAACTTTACATAAAAGGGGCATATATTCTTTATGCAGAATTTAGAAGATAATGTTAAAAAGGTTAAAAGAATATTTGGTAAAGTGAATTTCTCAGGAAAATTATGGGTTTTTATTCTGTTTTTTGTAATAGGCTTTATCTTATTAATTGCTTCGGTTATTTTTTTTATTATAGACCCGACAGAAATGGGTGGGGTCAGAAGATTGGGTCAGGTGATTTCTCAGCAACCGCTTCAACCGGGTCTTCATTATAAATTCCCCCTTATTGATAAAGCTGATAAATTACAAGTTTCTTTGGATCTTTTCCATGCAGAGAACTTACTTGTTTATACGGTAGATAATCAGCCTGTAACCGTGTCGGTCAGTATAAGCTATCGCATACCTGAACGAGCGGTACTCAATTTGATGTATCGGGTTGGTCGAACCGGCTCTGTAGATATTGCCGAGAATATCCGACCGGTACTAAGTGATCGGATTATGCGTGTATTTGCGAAGACGAATACGACCAAAATCAGTGAAGATCGTGTTGCAATAGCTGAAAATATCAAGAAATCAGCTCAGGAAATTCTGAATGAATTATTTGCGATTGAAGTAGTTGATTTACAGATTTCGGCTATTCATTATTCAAAGGCATTTGAGGCATCAATCGAAGCGGCAGTTAAAGCCAAAAATGAGGCAATTGCAGCAGAAAACACAGTAAAGCGGGTTCAATATGAAGGTCAGCAGAAAATAGTAACCGCCAAAGCCGAAGCTGAAGCATTATTGGCCAAAGCCGAAGCTGATAAGCAAGCCAAGATATTGGATGCTGAAGGACAGGCACGTTCCATTGAGTTGGAAGGGGAAGCCAAGACACATACTCTTAAATTACAGGCAGAAGCTATTCGAAATAATCCGGAACTGATTGAATTTACCAAAGCCCAAAACTGGGATGGTAAATTACCTCAGACAATATTAGGAAGTGCGATGCCGTTTTTTGATGTCAGTAGTTTAATGGCTAACCCAAAATAGAAAATATAGAGAAAAATTTAGTAGTGCTTAAAAAGATTAATACTACAAAATTCTATTGCCATATATAAATGAAGATGGAAATTATCTTGAATATGAACCACTAAGAAAAGGTGCTATATGGGCAATAGATCGGGTCAAATCTGGTTAAAACTTGCAATAAGAGAGCTAAAAAAAGACAAAGGTTTTTCATTTTTTTTTATTATAAACCTTGCTATCGGGCTTGTCGGATTTATCACTCTTAATTCATTTAACAACTCTCTTCAAACTCACCTGAAAGATAATCTAAAAGAGATATTAACAGCAGATATAGTTATCTCCTCCCCAAGAACTTTAAATGATAAAGAAAAAGATCTTATTCAATCAGTTTTTGGAAAAAATAAAGAAGAGTCTCAACAAATATCTTTTTTTTCAATGATCTCTGGGGAAGCTCTATCAAATAGTTCTAATACAACTTCAAAACTTGCAAACATTATTGCAATTGATAGCTCTTTCCCACTTTATGGGTCAATTGTTTCAGAAATTAATAAAACACAATTGTATTTGCAACAAGGCTCTTTTAAAGTTTGGATAACTCCAGATGTTGCAGTTTCTATGAATTTACAAGTTGGCTCAAAGGTTAAAATAGGAGACAGATCTTTTGTTGTCGATAATATTATTTCCCCACCACCTGATGCTTCTGTAATATCTTTCCAACTTGCCCCTAAAATTTATATTGCTCTTAATGATGCTGAAAAGACAGGACTTCTCAAGTTTGGTAGCAGGATAAGTTTTAGATGCTACTACCGATTTCCCTATGGGACAGATATTAACTCTAAAACAGTTGAGCTACGTAAAAAAATAGATACCCTTTTTAAGGGTTCACCAATAATAAGCGTCTATGATAGTGAAGATGTAAACCAAAATCTTAAAAGAATTTTTGGATATTTTACAGGATACATGGGGCTTATAGGAGTTGTGGCTTTATTTCTTGCTGGTATTGGAACTGCATATCTTTTTAGAGGTTATCTCAATACAAAGATAAAAGAGATTGCAATTCTTATGACTCTTGGGGCAAGTCGAATTGATACCTATCTGATGTTTATTTTTCAAGTTGTTATTCTTGGAGCAATATCGACTTTTCTTGCAGTTATACTTTCTACTTTTATTCTCCCACTATTTCCAGAGTTGTTGCAAGGCCTAATTCCAAAGAACTTTAATGCTAACGCAGATATTAAAAGCATCATTACAGCATTTATACCCGGAGTATTTGGAAGCATAATATTTTGCTTACCCGTGTTTGTAA
>JADFXA010000093.1 GCA_015233755.1 Desulfamplus sp.
GCTATAATGCCCACATTATGAATACGGAACTATGAACAACTCACCTCTGAATTTGGCGTTAGTTAAGAGATGATGGAGAGATAACTTAAATATGGATAATGTTGTTCAAATTACTAAGAAAGAGATTTTAAAACCACCAGTTACTGAAACTGGTATTATTGGCTGGCTTAAATCTAACCTTTTTAACTCACCTGTTAATACAGTGATAACTGTGTTGATACTTTTTGCGTTCTACAAGTTGATTCCTCCTGTTTTTAGGTGGGCATTTATTGATAGTGTATGGTTTGGACCATCATCTGGCTGTCAAATTGGAGTTGGTGCTTGCTGGGCTTATATTCCTGCAAATATAAGGTTTGTAGTATTTGGTCTTTTTCCAGCAGAAGAGCAGTGGCGGGCATTTATTGCTATTATAATTATGATATGGACAGTTGTTTACAGCAGGAAGAGAGAGAGATGGCACTTATCTCTTGCTTATATCTGGTTTGGCAGCATAATTGCGGTTGCAATTCTTTTAATAGGGGGAATTTTAGGACTTGAACCTGTTGAAAGTACTAAATGGGGTGGTCTTCTTCTTACATTGATGCTGTCAGTTGTTGGTATGACGGCTGCATATCCATTAGGTATTGTGCTTGCGTTAGCAAGACGTTCAAAAATGCCTGCTATCAGAACAATGGCGGTTGTCTATATTGAAGTTATAAGAGGGGTTCCTCTTATAAGTATGCTCTTTATGTCTGCTGTAATGTTTCCTCTCTTTCTACCAGAAGGCGTTACAATCAATAAAATCTTTAGAGCACAAGTTGCTATCATAATGTTTACAGCAGCATATATTGCAGAGGTTGTAAGAGGTGGATTGCAAGCAATGCCAAAAGGGCAATATGAGGCAGCAGAGTCTTTGGGGCTTAACTATTTTCAGATGATGAAGCTGGTAATATTACCCCAGGCATTAAAAATTGTCATTCCGCCAACAGTTGGTATTTTGATTTCAGCTTTTAAAGATACCTCTCTGGTTGCAATTATTTCGCTGTACGATCTTTTAAAAACCTGTCAGTCAACCCTTTCAGACCCAAGATGGATGGGATTTAGTACAGAGGCATTTATTTTTATATCTCTTATATATTTTGTTTTCTGTTACTCTATGTCAAGCTATTCAAGACGCCTTGAAAAAGAACTGAGTGCGGGGCAGTCTCATTAATATAGAGTTTTCCCCCCATTAAAATTAAAAATAACAATTGAAATCAACTGATAACCTGATGGGCTAATAAAATGAATATGAACAGCACAATTAAAAAAACAGGCACTGATATAAACAATCAAGATTATATAATCAAAATAAAAAACATGCACAAATGGTATGGTGAGTTTCACGTTCTAAATGACGTAAACCTCAATGTTAGCAGAGGAGAGATAATTGTAATCTGCGGACCGTCCGGCTCCGGGAAATCCACTCTTATCCGCTGCATTAATAGACTTGAGCAGCACCAAAGAGGGAGCATCAATGTTGATGGAATAGAACTTACAGATAACCTTAAGAATATCGAAAAGGTTAGAACAGAAGTCAGCATGGTGTTTCAACATTTTAATCTTTTTCCACACTTGACTATCCTTGAAAATCTCACGTTAGGTCCTATTTGGGTAAGAAAAATGCCTAAAAAAGATGCTGAAGAGATTGCTATGCACTATCTTAAAAAGGTGCAGATCTCTGAGCAGGCTAAAAAATATCCAGGACAGCTTTCGGGCGGGCAGCAGCAAAGAGTTGCAATTGCAAGAAGTCTTTGTATGCAGCCAAGAATAATGCTGTTTGATGAGCCGACATCAGCTCTTGATCCTGAAATGGTAAAAGAGGTTTTAGATGTTATAATTTCACTTGCTAAAGAGGGAATGACAATGCTTGTTGTAACACATGAGATGGGGTTTGCAAAATCTGTTGCTCATAGAGTTATTTTCATGGACGGCGGAATGATTATTGAGGAAAATAACCCTGAATCATTCTTTTCTAATCCTCAAAATGAGAGAACAAAGTTGTTTTTAAGCCAGATACTTTATTAATCTGTTTACTTGATGTATAATTTAATCTTGAGGTGTATATGTAAAGTAAAGAGCTTTTAATCAACCTGTATTTGCTGCTGATGCAGGTTGAGTCAATTCCCCATTTAAGATTTAAGGGATATAGGAGTTTATAAAATTACTCCAAGCAGCAAGAACTTTAAAAATGAGGTAAACAAACTTTTTATATGTCACTTAATGTGATTTTGCTTGTAGTATGTCTTTTATTATCAGGCTTTTTTTCGTCCGCAGAAACATCACTCTTCTCAATAAGTAAAATAAAAGCCCTTCATTTAGCAAAAGAGGGAAGAAAAACAGATCAGCTCATTTGCAGAATGAAGGAGAATCCCCACAAACTCCTATCAACTATCTTAATTGGCAATAACATTGTTAATATTGGAGCATCATCATTAGCAACCGCACTTGCAATTGACTTTTTCCAATCAAATGCAGTTGGAATTGCAACAGGTGTTATGACAATTTTAATCCTGATATTTGGAGAGATATTTCCAAAATCTTTTGCAGCACAAAATAAAATAGCAGTTGCAAGATTTGTTGTCTATCCTCTGATGTGGTTTTCAAGACTCTTTACTCCAATTATATTTTTACTTAATTTCATACCAAGAATGGTTGGAAAAGTTGAGCAATCTCCTTCTGTTACTGAAGACGAATTGATGACAATGGTTGAAGTTGTTGAAGAGGAAGGGGAGATAAAAGAGGAAGAAAAAGAGCTTATTTCAAATATTTTTGAGTTTGATGATACAAGTGCTTCAGAGATAATGACCCCAAGGGCTGATATGTATTTTATTGACATTAACAATAATATTGACATCAAAGCCATACTTAACTCAGGTTTTACACGTATTCCAGTTATTGAGAATAGTATTGATAATGTTATTGGGATATTGAATCTAAAAGATCTATTTGCAAGATACCATGAAAATTGCTGCTCACATAACATTCAGGTTAAAAACGAGAATAGCATCGAACAAGTTCTTGACAATGTAACAGGTGATAATGGTTATAGTGCACTAAGTGCTGAGGCACTTGGGGTTAGAGGTATAATGAGAGAACCATTTTTTATACCTGAATCTAAAAAATTGGACTCATTACTTCACGCTTTTAAGCAGATGAAAAACCATATAGGAATTGTTGTAGATGAACATGGCGGCGTCTGCGGTATCGTAACAATGGAAGATGTGCTTGAAGAGCTTGTAGGTGAGATAAGCGATGAAACTGATAAAAACAACGATCCACATATTGTTAAACTAAATGACGATAAATGGATAGTTCTTGGAAAAACTGAAATTGAAGAGCTAAATAAAACCCTTGACCTTTCCATACCTGAATCCCCTGATTATGATACTTTTTCAGGGTTTATTCTTGATAAGATTGGCAGAATCCCAAAGGTTGGCGAAACAATTACAATTGATAGATATGCCGCCACAGTAAAAGAGAGAGACGGCAACCGTATCAGGACTTTTGTATTTAAGCTATTTTAAATATGGGAATTGATAAATTGAAACATTAAACAATGCGTGGTTAAATGACTAAACTTATAACTCCAGCAACTAAACTATATTGTATTTTTGGAAAACCTGTAAGCCACTCAATGAGTCCCCTAATTCACAATATGCTTTTCAATAAATTCAGCATAGACGCTCTATATTTAGCATTTCAGGTAAATGATATTAAACAGGGAGTTGATGCTATAAAGAATCTTGGAATTAAGGGAGCTTCTATTACGATTCCTTTTAAAGAGTCTATTCTTGAACATCTTGATGAGATTGATGAAACTGCAAGAGAAATTGGTGCTGTAAACACAGTTATTAACAAAGATGGTTACCTCTGGGGGTTTAATACTGATTGTGCAGGGGCAGTTGAACCTTTAAAAGAGGCTTTATCAGAAAACTCATTAAAAGGCAAAAATATCTCAATTATTGGAGCTGGAGGCGCTGCAAGAGCCGTTGCTTTTGGAGCTAAAAAAGAGGGTGGAAATATAACTATTGTTAATAGGTCAAAAGAGAAAGGAGAGGTGCTTGCTATTGAGGTAAATGGAAAGTATCTCTCTTTATCAGAATTTAATAAACAAGCATCTATTAATAGCATAAATAATAATCTGGAACATACGGATATTATTATAAATACAACATCTGTTGGAATGACTCCAAATATTGATGAAAGCCCTGTTAATCCTTCAATTTTAAATAAAAAGATGACCGTAATGGATATAGTTTATAATCCCCTTGAAACAAAGTTGCTAAAAGATGCTGACGATGCTGGATGTAAAATAGTTGATGGACTTTCTATGTTTATACATCAAGGGGCAGCTCAATTTGAGTTATTTACAGGTATTAAACCTCCTCGTCAGATTATGAGAGAATCAGTTTTGAAGAATATGGCAAAAAAACATCAATAGATAATCTATTGAAATAATTAATTAAGAAAATTAATAGATATTGAATTTCAAGGGTAACTTCAAATGAAATCCATAAAAACAAAAATAACTTCCGACAAATCAATAACAATACCTGGTTCAAAGAGTGTTTCTCACAGAATGCTTATTTGTGCTGCTATGGCTGACGGCACTTCTATAATTAGAAATATTCTGCAAAGCGAGGATATTCATCATACTATGTCAACTCTCTCCAAAATGGGAGCTGTAATTGAAGAGATTGAAGATAAATTGACAAAAAGTGTAGCTGTAAAAGTAATCGGCTTTAATGGCAAACCAAAGCCTTATAATGAGGAAATATATCTTGGTAACTCTGGGACTTCAATGAGGCTTCTTGCTGGAACTGCTGCACTTGGGAACACCCCTTACATTCTTACAGGTGATAAAAGAATGCAAGAGCGTCCAATGGGCGATCTCTTAGATGCGTTAAATATGGCAGGAGCAGAAACTTTATCAAAAAAAGATGATGGTACTCCACCTGTTGTAATAAGAGGCGGTAATGCTGAAAATCCCAATACAATTGGAGGAACTATATCTCTTGACTGTTCTCAAAGCAGCCAATACTTATCATCTATGCTGATGATGGGAGCTGTTTTGAATAAAGGGCTTTTAATTAACTTGCCAGGTCCAACAGTATCTGCTCCTTACGTTAACCTGACAATTGATATTATGAAAAAATTTAAAGTCAATGCAGAACGCATTGATGATAAAACCTACCGTGTTTTAGGAAATCAGACATATTGTGCAGGTAATTTTGCAGTAGAGCCAGACATATCAAATGCAAGCTATTTTTGGGCAGCTGGTGCTGTTACAGGATATAACATCACTGTAAATGATATTAACAAAACTTCACTTCAAGGAGATAAACGTCTTCTTGAGATTTTAGAACAGATGGG
The DNA here is from genome assembly GCA_015233755.1 of Desulfamplus sp. Classification (GTDB taxonomy): domain Bacteria; phylum Desulfobacterota; class Desulfobacteria; order Desulfobacterales; family Desulfobacteraceae; genus Desulfamplus. The sequence goes on from JADFXA010000093.1 coordinate 5,395, forward strand.
CTGTGAAATTGAATATAGTTCAAATGGTATTGGTGTGCGTGGTAAAAAAGATAATGATAAAAACTTAAGTTTAATAACTTCTATAAACTCTAATTTAAGTTGTTCTTTAAACTCCGTTGAAGTTGATATGTCAGATATTCCAGATGTAGTGCCTACCCTTGCAGTAGTTGCAGCTTTTGCAAAAGGAACAACAAAAATAGTTAATATTGAACATCTTAGAGAAAAAGAGTGTGATAGAATCTCTGCTGTTGTTTCTCAATTAAGAAAAATAGGAGTAGAGGCATCAGAAGGAAAAGATTGGCTCTCAGTAACTGGAGTTGGTGCTAATAGAGATGAAATTAATAAAACGCTGCACGGAGCTGTAATAGAAACATTTAACGATCATAGAATTGCAATGGCATTTTCAATTGCCGGCTTAATTGTTGATGGGATTGAGATAGAAAATGAAGGATGTGTGGCAAAATCATTTCCAAATTATTGGGAAAAATTTGATTCCTTAGGCGTTTAGCTTTTTTATTAGTTATCAATAAATTTAAAACCTAAACTTTTAGACATATATATTGCAGTTAAATGTTTTATAATAAAAATATGAATTTAAACAAATTAGGCTTTAATAAGTGGTTTTCAGATAATATAGATTCTTCAAAATCAGCTAACTATGAAATTGCCAGAGTTACTGCTGTAAATAAAGAGAGTTTTCAAATAAGAAGCAAGGAAAAAGATGTTTTTGCTGAAGTAACAGGAAAACTTCTTTTTGATGCCGATTCTCCGATAGATTTCCCTACAGTTGGGGATTTTGTATATGCACAATTTTATGATAATGACTCTTTTGCAATTATTCATGAAATAATACCAAGAAAATCTATTTTAAAGAGAAAAACAGCAGGCAAAAAAACAGATTTTCAGTTGATTGCTGCAAATATTGATATTGCGTTCATTATTCAATCTTTTGGTGCAGACTATAATCTGAGGCGGTTGGAAAGATATCTTGTTATGGTTAATGATGGGAATATTGAACCCGTTGTGCTGCTTAGCAAAAGCGATTTGGCAGCTGATATTGAACGAGACAAAAAAAGTGCTGATATTAAGGCATTAATGCCAAATATTCATATTATTGAGTTTAGTAACATAACTCATTATGGAATTAACAAAATTAAAGATATGCTCATGCCAGAAAAAACATTTTGCCTACTTGGCTCATCAGGAGCAGGTAAAACAACTTTGTTAAACAATCTCATTAATGATTATGTTTTTGAAACAAATGAAGTTAGAGAAAAAGATGGCAAGGGGAGGCATACCACAACAAGGCGTCAGTTAATTAGTTTAGAAAATGGTGCAATGATAATTGATACTCCCGGTATGCGTGAGCTTGGTAATATTGCAGTGTCAGAAGGCATTAATGAAACATTTAATGAAATAGCTGATTTATCAGAACAATGTTTATACAAAAATTGCTCTCACACTAATGAAAATGGATGTGCAATCCTACAAGCTTTAAAAGAGGGCATAATTTCAGAAGAGCGTTACCAAAATTTTGCCAGGATGAGTAAAGAGACAGCTTATAATGAGATGTCCTATTTTGAAAAAAGAAAAAAAGATAAAAATTTTGGAAAATTATGCAAATCAGTAATGCAGCATAAAAAAAATAGGCAATAATGTAAAACTTTACTATATTTATCAACTTAAGTTTATGATTTTTTAGAGTATTTTTTAATTTTAGGGAGAATATATATAAATGTCTGGCAGCACTTTTGGAAAAGCCTTTCAAGTTACAACCTGGGGAGAATCTCATGGGAAAGCTCTTGGAGTAGTAGTGCAGGGTTGCCCATCCGGAATTGAGTTAAATGAAGATATTTTGCAAAAAGCCTTAGATAAACGAAAACCGGGGCAAGGTTCTGCTGCCAGCACAAAAAGAAAAGAGCCAGATACTCCTGAAATTCTTTCAGGAGTTTTTGAGGGAAAAACTACGGGCACTCCCATAAGTATTATGATTATAAATCAAGATGCAAAATCAAGAGACTATTCAAAAATAGCAGAAATTTTCAGACCCGGACATGGAGATATAACTTATCAGGCAAAATATGGCATTAGAGATTACAGAGGCGGGGGTAGGGCATCTGCAAGAGAGACTGCTGCAAGAGTTGCCGCTGGAGCAGTTGCTGAGGCATTTTTAACACGGTATGAAATTTCTGTAGAAACTTGTACTCTTGAAATCGGTGGAATTAAAGCTGGTAATATCAATAGTGAAGTTGAGAACCAAACTGCATTAGATAGAGAATTTGCAAAACACAACTATCTTGAATGCCCTGATCCAGAAGCTCTTCTATTAATGGAACGAAGAATTGAAGAGGTTAAAAAAGATGGTGATTCTTTAGGCGGTGTTGTTGAAATAATAGCAAAGAATGTTCCAGCAGGACTTGGTGATCCTGTATTTGATAAATTAGATGCTGATATTGCCAAAGCACTTATGAGTATTGGTGCAGTAAAAGCTGTTGAGATTGGTGCTGGATGCAATGCTGCTAAAATAACAGGGTTTGAAAATAATGACCAAATATTGCCAGAAATATCAGAACTTGCAAAATTTGGATTTGATAAAAATTCGTCAACATTATTAACAACACAAGCACCATCAGCAGGATATATTAAACATGCAAGATTTG
>JADFXA010000094.1 GCA_015233755.1 Desulfamplus sp.
AGAGCCTCGATTTTTTGCATCGTATCAGAAACATAGATAGGATTTGAGCTATTTAATATTGCTTTAGTGTTAGCTCAATTAAAATAAACAACGGATTACTTAACAATTATGAATTTCAGACAAACCCTTGAAAAACAAGAGATAAAAGCGTCTGTTCCATGCCGTGTTGATCTTGGTGGTACTCTTGATATCAGCACATTTTTTCTTCCTCTTAACCATTTAAACCCCTCTACATTCAACATCGCTCTTGATATGAGAACCACAGTAACCTTAACGCCTTGGAGAGATGGATATATTAAAATATCCTCTAAAGGATTTGAGAGCGCAGAGTTTGAGGCAGAAAAAGCACCTTTTAATCATCCAATGGGACTTATGTTTGCTGTGGTCAAGTTTTTTAATGGAGATGGTGTTCATGTTAAGATTGAGTCATCATCTCCTCCAAGAAGTGCCCTTGGAGGCTCATCGTCTGCGGCTGTGGCTATGGTTGCAGCTTTTCAATTGGCTGTTGAGAGATCAAAATATCAATTGACAAGAGAAGAGTCTAAATTTCAATTAAAAGAGAAAGACCTCTTTAAAAAAGAAGAGTCTAACTCAATAAATTTAATAGATCCAACAACGATTGCACTAATTGCCCATTATATTGAGTCAAGCGTTGCTGGAGTGCCTTGTGGATTACAAGATCAGCTTGCAGCAGCTTATGGAGGTGTCAATAGCTGGTATTGGAAAATGGGAAAAAGTGGAGTTGAGTTTATACAAGAGGTTTTGGTTGAATCTGATTTAAAATCTTATTTAGCCAATAATATCTCAGGTGGGAACATCTCACTTATTAAAGTCAATTCAAATGTAAACCCATCAGATATTAAACTCAATGATTTTAATAATAATATTTTGGTTGCTTACTGTGGTATTCCCCATGTCTCAAGCGATATAAATGGCAGATGGGTTAAAAGTTTCCTTGCTGGTGAAGATCGCGATAAGTGGCATGAGATAATAAAAATTACCCACAATTTTTCCAATGCCGTAAAAAACAAAGAGTTCAAACTTGCAGCTTCTTTGATGAATCAAGAAACTTTGATTCGCCTTAGTATGACTCCCGATGTTCTTGATAAAACGGGCAAATTGCTTTTTGAGTGTGCATCAAAAATTGGTTGTGGTGCAAGATTTACAGGTGCTGGCGGAGGAGGTTGTCTTTGGGCAATTGGAGAAAAAGAGGATATTGAAAATCTTAAAGCTGATTGGAAAAATATTTTAGATAAAGAATCAGAAGCAAGATTGCTTGATACTATGATTGATTTTAAAGGGATTGTCGTGAATTGATTATGATTATAACCATTTCGGTTTGCTATTAAATTTGCATACCTATTAAACTCTTTATGGCAATTTACGATTAGAAAAATTTGTGATAGTAGCATTAAGGTTTGCGAGAGTCTGTTTTAGAAAAATTTTTAAATTTTAATAAACAACAAGAGATAAGAGCGAGAAAAAATGAACTTTCAAGATGTAATTTTAAATTTGCAGAAATTTTGGGCAGAAAAAGGGTGTGTACTTATACAGTCATACGATGAGGAGGTTGGAGCTGGAACTTTCCATCACGCAACCCTTTTAAAATCTTTGGGTCCAGAGCCTTGGAAAGTGGCTTATGTTCAGCCCTCAAGGCGACCTACTGACGGGCGTTACGGTGAAAATCCGAATCGCCTTCAGCACTACTATCAATATCAGGTGCTTTTAAAACCATCACCTCCTGATGTCCAGCAGCTTTACCTTGATAGCTTAAAGGTTCTTGGAATTGATCCATTGGAACACGATATTCGTTTTGTTGAAGATGACTGGGAATCTCCAACTCTTGGTGCTTCTGGTCTTGGCTGGGAGGTTTGGCTTGATGGAATGGAGGTTACACAGTTCACCTATTTTCAGATGGCTGGAAGTTTGGAACTAAAACCTGTCTCTGTGGAGCTGACCTACGGGCTTGAGAGGCTTTGTATGTACCTTCAAGGTGTAAATAGTGTTTATGACCTTAAATGGAACGATACCGTAACTTATGGAGATGTTTATCATCAGCAAGAGGTTGAACAGTCAAAATATAACTTTGAAATTGCAAACACAGATGTTTTGTTTGATTTTTTCCAAAAATATGAAGCTGAATCTTTACGAATTGTAAAACAGGGGCTTGTGCTGCCAGCTTATGAATTTTGCTTGAAATGCTCTCACACATTCAATCTTCTTGATGCAAGAGGCGCAATAAGCGTAACTGAACGAACAGGGTATATTGGAAGAATCAGAAACCTTGCAAGAGAGTGTGCAAAGGCTTATGTAGCACAGCGTGAATCCCTTGGTTATCCACTTTTAAAAACTGTAGAGCAGGTGTAACGATGAAAGATTTTTTATTAGAGATTGGTGCAGAAGAAATACCAGCAGGCTACATTATTCCAGCATTAGAGGCACTTAGAGAAAATATCCTAAAATCTCTTGATAAATTTAGAATTGAGCATGGAGAAGCTGATATTTTTGGGACTCCGCGCCGTTTAGCAGTTATAGTTAAAGATGTTGCTTTAATGCAAAAAGAACAAACATCAACTTTAACAGGGCCTCCTGTAAGTGCAGGATTTGACAAGCAGGGCAATCCTACAATTGCTGCTCATAAATTTGCCGAAAAAGCTGGTGTTTCAATAGAAGAGATAAAAATTATTGAGACAGAAAAGGGAAGTTATCTAAGTGCGACAAAACAAGAAAAATGCGAAACTACATCATCAATTCTTGAATTGGCTCTTCCTGAGATTATCCTTGCAACCCCATTTCCAAAAAGTATGCGTTGGGGTGATCTATCCATAAGTTTTGCACGCCCAATTATTTCGGTTCTTGGTTTGCTTGGTGATAAAGTTCTTAATTTTGAAATTGGAACTTCAACGCAGTTGAGTCAAAATATAAAATCTTCTGATTTTGTATTTGGTCATCAGTTTATGTATCCAGATAAATTTAAAGTCAGCTTGCCGTCAGAGTATCAAAAGGTGCTAAAAAGTGCTGGTGTAATTGTTGATATTAAAGAGAGAAAAACACTCTTGCTTGAAAAAATTGAGGCAGTTGCAAAGGAGAATAACGCTACCATTCTTCAAGATGAAGAACTTATTGATATTGTTACCAACCTTGTTGAAAGTCCTTATCCTGTTCTTGGCAGATTTGATGAAAAATTCCTTGAAGTGCCTGATGAAGCCTTGATTACAGCCATGAGAGAGCATCAAAAATATTTTTCTCTTGTAGATAAAGATGGCAAATTACAGCCCTTTTTTATAGCTGTTAATAACACTCTTACAAAAGATATGAGTGTTGTTGCAAATGGACATGAGAGAGTACTTAGGGCAAGGCTTTCTGATGCTCAGTTTTTCTATAAAATTGATCTTGAATCAACTATGGATAAGTTTGCAGATAAACTTAAAAAGGTTACTTTTCAGGCTCAACTTGGTTCAATGTTCCAAAAAAGAGAGCGTTTAACCGAGCTTGTTTATTATATGGTTAATAAACTAAACACCAATATGGCTCTTGAGGATATTGAAGAGCTTAGGATAAATACTATACGTGCAGCCCAAATATGCAAAGCTGATCTTGTAAGCCAGATGGTTATAGAGTTTACCAAACTCCAAGGAGTAATTGGAAGAGTCTATGCGTTAAAGGGAGGAGAAAACAAAGAGGTTGCCAATGCAATTGAGCAGCACTACAGACCAGTTCATGCTGGTGCAGAACTACCAGATAGCTTAACTTCTAAAATCCTTGCAATTGCGGACAAAATAGATACGATCTGCGGATGTTTTTCAATTGATCTTGTTCCAACTGGTGCGTCTGACCCTTATGCTTTAAGACGTCAAAGCATTGGAATACTCCAAATTATGATGGCGTCAAATTTTACATTCTCATTAAAAGAGCTTGTTGAGCAATCTGTCTCTTTGTATTTATCTACTCAAAATGAGAGTAGTTGTTCAAAATCAGCAACTTGTGACAAATCTGATTCAAGACAAAATGTTATAACCCAAAATGTTATGAGCTTCATTAAAGCAAGAATGACAAATATGCTTGTTGATCAGGGACACTCTAAAGAGGCGGTTGCCTCTGCACTTTCAGTTGGATTTGACAATGTTCCTGATGCTATTTTACGAATAAAAGCTCTTGATCTTCTAAGGCAGGCTCCAGATTTTGAGCCTCTCTCTGCGGCATTTAAGCGAGTTGTGAATATCTTGAAAAAATCAGATATAACTCAAAATTTTGAAGTCGATGAATCTCTATTTTACAGCGATTCTGAAAAATCACTTTTTGATGCATCAAATAAACTATCTGATAAGATTCAGGGTTTTATTTATAAAAATGATTATGATTCTGCTCTTAAGGAGATTGCCTCTATTCGTCCTGAAGTTGACAGCTTTTTTAATGATGTAATGGTAATGGTTGATGATGAGGCAGTAAGAAATAATCGAATTGCCCTTCTTTCAAAAGTGGCATCAATTTTCGAAAATATTGCAGATTTTTCACAGATATAGATATATCAGATTAATTTATCAACAGGTATAAAGTATATATAATTAAGGAGTTAAAATAAATGGCAGCAGGCGGATTTGACCCTGAAAAAGATAAAGTCTTAAAAGAGTGGAGATGTGAAGAGACAGGATTGCTTGTATCTATTAATCAATATGCAGATGGTGAGCCTAAGGTACAAATAGGTCCCAGGATTTTGAAGAAAAAAGATGGAACAGATAGAGGGCCAAGTAAAGCCGGTCGTCTTACAATTGAAGATATAATGTGGTTTTATGGGATAATTGATGAGGTAAAAGATGAGCTTTCCGACTTGGTCGGACCTGAATGATGCTTCTTTGATTCCTATACTTGGTGGGCGATATACTAAAGATTTGGGGTCTGTTGCAATAATGGTAAGCACAGACCTCGATTTTAGGTACATTCAATCAAATTGTGGTAAGACCTCTCCTAAAAATCCCTTTTTCCTTGGTAATCTTTTTGTCATCAATAATGAAAATACCATCCAAAATGTTAACGTTAATAACGGGAAATACCCATTTGATGCTAAAATTTTAACAGTTGCTGGCCCGTATCTTGGTTCTCCATTAGCTGTTATGATTTTAGAATCTTTGATTGCAAGGGGAGTCTCAAAGGTAGTTGTTGTTGGTTGGTGTGGAGCAATATCGGATAAACTTAAAATTGGCGATATTTTAATACCTGATTCTGCAATTTGTGATGAAGGAACTTCTCGTAATTATATGGAAATGCCAACAGATAGAGATTTTCCAACTGTTTTTCCAAATCCTGATTTTACCATAAACCTAAAAAGAGAGCTTGAGTCCAATCTAACCTTAAATTCCAGCTTAACCCTTAAAAATAGAGAGACGGATAACAGTAGAACTATAAAAAACGTGAATAATATAGAGGGTGATAAAGCTATTATCTGCAAAAGTGGAAAAATTTGGACAACAGATGCAATTTTTAGAGAGACACCAAAGAAAATTGCTTTTTTTAATAATATGGGGGCAATTGCAGTTGAGATGGAGTGTTCCGCTTTATTTGCTGTGGCGAAGTACCGTAAAATTGATATTGCTGCAACACTTATTGTATCAGATATTCTATCTTTAACAGAATGGAAGCCAGGATTTAAAGAGGCAGCATTTAAAGAGTCGCGTAAGAGAGTTTTGAAAGCTATTATAGAAGTTGCAAAATCAATTTAGATTTTTTGAAACAAGTTCAAGTTTTTTGTTGATCTTATTAGCAATTGCATAGGCATCACTTGGGTTCTTGCCTGTTACAGGTCTTGCAATTTTGAGCTGATGAATATCAATCAACTTACTATTCTCGTTTACTTGTTCCATTTTTGAAGGTTTAATACTGCTTGTCGTTGAATTTAACTTTTGCACTAATATTTTTTCCACCAGATTCAGAAGGTGTGAAAGAAAATTATATGTTTGAGTTGGCGTTACAGTTCCTTTTGGAAATGGAATATTCTCAGCAGGCATCTTATTTAGGCTTAAAATCATTTGATAGTTATCTATGCTTATCTTAAGAACATTAGCAGGTTTTTTTCCATCAAAGTGTTCTAATACAATTCTTTCTGCCTGCTCCCATAATTGAGATGAAACAGATATTTTAATCCATGCATCAATAAGCTGCTCTATGATAATGAGCATATGGTAAATGTCATTTGGGGTTACAATACGCTCTTCTCCAAATCGACTCACAATAAGATTAAATAGCTCTGCAATTGACTCAATGTTTTTACCAGCATTTTGACTCTTTTCAATCTCTTCAAGTGTGCTATAACTATATGATACCACTTCGTCCATACGTTTTGTAATTTGTTCAGAATTTTGGTTAGCTTCGTTCATGTGTTCGTTCATAGTGCCCATCATCTGAGTCTGCTCAACCATTAGATCGTTTATAGACAAGGTGATGCTGTTCATCTTTCTTACTACCTCTTCAACTGTCTCAATTGAAGATACAGATAATGGTATTTTTGCAAGTATCTGATCAACTACATGGGTTATCTCCTCAGACATGGTTGCTGTCTGTTTGGCAAGATTTCCAACCTCTTTTGCAATAACTGCAAAACCTCTGCCAGCACTTCCAGCTTTTACAGCTTCAATATTGGCATTTAACGCAAGAACATGAGTTTGAGCCATAATCTCTTGTATGGTTTGGGTTGTTTTTGAGATGCTGCTTGCCATCGAGCTTAAATCTGTAATGAGCATTCTTGTTGATTGTGATTCATTAAGAGCTGTTTCGCTTATCTCTCTGCTATTTTCAACATTTTGTGCAATAACTTTGAACTTTGATGAGCTTTGATTTACAGCTTCACTAAGCTTTAGAATAAGTTCTGTAACCTCTCTTGAGAAAGAGGCAACATCTTGAGCCTGCCTTGATGTGCCTTGAGCAATCTCCTGAACTTTGAACGAAGATGTCATTAACTCCGTTGACGCAGCAGTAAGTTCTCCTGATGTGTTCTCAATTTGGTCTTCAACAACCTTTTCCCACCGTTTTTGATTTCTCTCTCTTGTAATTAATTCCCATGTAACCATAATTCTATCTTGGGCAATATCAATATTAAAATAGGATAATAGCCTTTTAGTAAAAGAGAAAAAAAGCCCATAAAGATTAGAAAAATTTTTAGATATAGGAGCAGCTTGAGCAGAGATTATTTCGCTGCCAATATCAAGAACGGATGTTATAGGAAAATTTAAAGTATTCTGAAATAGTTTTTTTTGTTCTTCAGGATTTAGATAAAAATCAAAGTAATTATAAGCTGTTAGCTCTCTTAAATCCTTGATTGGAAGCCATGTGGAAATTTTTTTAAAGATAGATATAAAAAAAGTGTTATAAAACACTATTTTCCCAGATGTATGGATAATTAGAATACCGATATTTATGTTGTTTAGAAGTTGATATTCCCTTTTTCGGCGCTTTTTATCAGCTATAACAAAAATTGTTATAGCTAAAAGTATTGAAAAAGAGATTAGTAGAACTTTGTCGGATAATGTAAGCATCAATCGCTATACCAAATCATATTATTTATATAATAATCAAACTCAATCAGCCTTAAAAATTAAGGCTGATAATGATAATGTTTTCAGCCAGATTAATCAAGTTTACCTACTTAAATAAATTCCAAAGTTCGGATTGTATTGCGAGGCTCACAAAATGATTATCTATACAATTAAATCTCAAAAACAGCCTCAATTTCGATATCTGCCCCAAGTGGCAGTGCTGCTACCTGAAAAGCACTTCTTGCTGGAAAAGGCTCTTTGAAATATTGCGAATAGATGCCATTAACCTCTTTAAAGTTGTTTATATCAGCAAGAAATACAGTTGTCTTGACCGCTTTATCCAAAGTTGTTCCTGCTTTCTC
>JADFXA010000095.1 GCA_015233755.1 Desulfamplus sp.
AATGTTAGTCGTACGCTGACCAGTGTTAATAGAACTCTTGCAAGTGTTAGTAGCTTTGATCTTGCTTCAGTTCTTAAAGCCTCGCATGCAATTGCAGAAGAGAGAACTCTTGAGACTCTGCTTGGAAAAATTATGGACATTATAAATCAGAATTCAGGGTCTCAACGTGGTATTCTTCTCTTAAAAAAAGGGAATAAACTTACTATTGAAGCTCAAAGTGGAGTCGGAGAGATAATAATTGATAACAGCTATCCTGAATCTGTAGTAAATTATGTTCAACATACGTTATCGCCTCGTATGTTGAATATGCCATCGGCTAATAAAGAGTTTGCACGAGACCCATATATTGCAAGGGTAAATCCTCAATCTTTGCTCTCTTTACCAATTGTCTATAAAGGGGAACTACTTGGAATCTTATATTTAGAAAACAGAAATAGCCAAAATGTCTATTCAGACGAGCGCATTGAAATATTAAAACTTCTATCCAATCAGGCTGCTATATCAATTGTCCATGCACGCCTTTACCAACAAGTAGTTGATCACGCATCACTCTTGGAAAAAAGAGTAGAAGAAAGAACTGCTGAACTTAATCGATCTAATGAGGTATTACAAAAAACGCTTGATGATCTTCATGCTGCTCAAGCACATTTAGTTCAACAAGAGAAGATGGCAGCATTAGGGCAGCTTATTGCAGGTGTTGCACACGAGATCAATACTCCACTTGGTGCTATAAATACAAGTGCTGGCAATATTACGAGAGCCATTAGTAATACTTTAATTCAACTCCCTTTAATATATCGTATATTATCCTCTACACAAGAGAGCCTCTTTAATGAACTTATAAAGCAGATAGAGAATAATCGTCAGCTACTTACAAGCAGAGAAGAGCGGCAGATTGTCCGTAAAATGTCTCAAGAGTTAAGCGATTCAGGTGTTCAAAATGGCAGAGAGGTAGCTTCTTTATTTGTCCAATTAAGAATTTATGACAATCCTCTTAGATTTAAGCCACTTATAGAACATGAACAGAGTAGTAATATTTTTAATATGGCTTACAATATTGCCACTATTGTCTCTCATAGTAGAAATATCCATACAGCAGTAGAGCGTGCATCTAAAATAGTGTTTGCCCTAAAATCATTTACCCATTTTGATCGCCATGGAGTAAAAATTGAGGCTGATATCAAAGATGGATTAGAATCGGTATTGACAATTTATCATAATCACATTAAGCAAGGAGTAGAGTTGATTCGTGATTATAATGAGATACCTAAAATGCCATGTTACCCTGATGAGTTGAATCAAGTCTGGATAAACCTTATTCACAATGCTCTTCAGGCAATGCGATATAAGGGAACCTTAACGGTAGGAATTAAAATCAACGATCCACATATCCAACATGTAGAAAAAGAGTCTCAAGATCTCTTCAAAGAGTATCCTAAGTCTGTTTTAGTTACTATTCAAGATACAGGTTGTGGTATTCCTAACGATATTCAGCACAGAATTTTTGAACCTTTTTTCACAACTAAACCTGCTGGCGAAGGGAGCGGTCTTGGTCTTGATATTGTCAAAAGGATTGTCGAAAAACATGGAGGTACAATTAACATTGACTCCAAAGAGCATAAAGGAACTGTTTGTAAAGTATCAATTCCAATGGCTTAAATCTAATCTTTTTTTCAAAAGATAGTTGACCTTCTGTAAAAACAATTTTCTATACATTAAAATCAAGGGGTCAATTGAAGTTTTGCAATAACTCTAATTTTAGAGTTATCTCGTCAATAGGAGAAAAAATGAATAAAAAAGGTGTTATTCTTTTTGTAGATGATGAAAATACTGTTTTGAATTCACTCAGAACTCTTTTGCACCAGAGATTTGAGGGGAAAATAATGATTGAAATTGCAGAGAGTGGTGAAGAAGCACTTGAGATAATTGATGAAATTATAGATGACGGATTAGAGCTTCAAGCATTGGTAGCAGATTACATTATGCCAGGTATGAAAGGCGATGAACTATTAGTAAATGTCCACGAACGTTTTCCAGAAGTACGTAAAATCCTACTAACTGGGCAAAGTGATTTAGCAGGTGTTAAGAGGGCAATAAATGATGCATCTTTGTACCGTTTTATAGAAAAGCCTTGGCGGGATGATGATTTGCTTCTAACTGTCCAAAGTGCATTACAAGCCTATCGTCAAGATCAAGAGATTGCACGAAAGAATGAAGAGCTCTCTCTTGTAAACGAAGAGCTTAAAAGAGTAAACGAAGAGCTTATGACCATGAACGAAGAGCTTGAAAATAAGGTGAACGAGCGAACAAGAGAGCTTAGAGAGAAGAACAGGGAGCTTGAGCTTCTTGCAATAACAGATCGTTTAACAGGTATCTGCAATAGACTTAAACTTGATGAAGTTTTTGAGCATGAACGAGTAAGATCAGAGCGATATGGTCTTGATTTCTCTGTAATTCTTATGGACATTGATCACTTTAAAAGAGTTAATGATACACATGGGCATCAAGTTGGTGATACAGTCCTCGTTGAGATATCCCATATTTTGATGGAATATCTAAGAAAAGTTGATGTTCCAGGACGATGGGGTGGTGAAGAGTTTTTGGTTATCTGTCCTGAAACCAATGGAGATAACGCATGTTTTATAGCAGAAAAGTTACGGTTTACAATTTCCTCTTTTAATTTTTCTGTAGTTAATAAAATTACAGCAAGTTTTGGTGTTACTGCCTATCGGAGTGGAGATGATGTAAAGACTATGATGGCTCGCGCAGACGCTGCGTTGTACCGTGCAAAAGAGAATGGACGCAATAGAGTTGAATATATATAAACTTTTGAAAGCATATTTATTTGGAGTACTAACTATCTCCCATTGTTATCCAAATTAAGAATTAAAGATTTTTTAACGGAGGAGTTTTTCAATCACTTTTCATAGGCATAATCAAATTGCGCAGCCAACCTATAATACTATTTCCTTTAAGTAACTCTTTTTCTTGAATATCAAGATTCATATTAATAAGATCACTATCACCAAATCTATCCTTGCGAGTGGTTATTTTACGGTTAGGATCAAGCATTTTTACAACTTTTGCTGGATTACCTACAGCAATTGAATTTGGCGGAATGTTGTTTGATACAACCGCTCCTGCCCCTATAATGCTATTCTCTCCTATGTTTACTCCTTTACATATAATAGCACTATCACCAATCCATACATTGTTCTCAAGTTTTACAGGATATGCAATGTCAGGTGGCAGACTTCTATCATAAATTCCATGCCAATCTGAGTCTGTAATATAGGCATTGCTTGCAATCATACAGTTATCGCTAATAATAATCTGGCTTGCCGCACTTATTCTAACACCTGGTGATATAAGAACATGGTCTCCAATAACTATTCCCGCAATATCTTTTTTGTCTGACCAGACAGTTAGACGGGTTTTTTTATCTGAGGAGGCCAAAAGTGTTATGTTATCTCCAATGGTAACTGGTCCTCCAAAGATCTCAATATACCAAGGTTTTACAATATATGAATTTTTGCCAAGACTCTCAAGCTGCGGCTTTAAAAAGTGGTTGACATAAAGTTTCAAGAATCTAAACCATATTTTTTTTATAAAGTATGGTCGGTGGTCTCGTCTCATTTTTCTAATCCTTTAAAGCGGAATCCATCCCATGAGTCATGGTTGAAAAGATTTGATGCAGGTGTTAGATCATAGAGTGAATCTGCTGCCATCAGCACAACAGCGTTTGTCCATGAAATTTTCTCTTCTGGCCATATCACCATATCAGGAAAAGTATATCCGCACCAAAATGTACCATCATCATAAATTCTCTCTTGTATCCATGAAAATACGATCTTTGCAAGTTTACTATTTCCCATAGCTGACAAGGCAATTACAAACTCTGATGTTTCTGCCATAGTTATCCAAGGTCGATCTGAGACGCAGCGGACACCTTGCCCATCAACAACATATTTTCTCCAATATTTTTCTAATCTTTTTGTTGCTGCATCACCGGTTAAAGCACCCGATAGAATAGGATAAAACCAATACATAGAAAATCGTGATTTGCTAATATTATATATATGGATATTGTCTCTTATAGTTCGCCCAAGTTTCTCAAAAGCAATCTCCCAACGGGTCATTTTTATACCAAGTAGATGAGCTATAGATAATGCACACTTTAAACTCATATATATTGAGCTTGAACCAGTAAGAAGTGCCATTGGATCTATGTTGCCTTGAGGACTTTTTGCCCAATAAATTTCACCTCTTTCGGTTTGTAGACTGATTGCAAAATCAACTCCTTTTTGGACTGATTGCCACATGTTTTTAAGAAAAGCTCTACTATTTCTATCCATTTTACCCCACCTTATAAGCCATGTATGAAATACGCCTGTGGCAATATAGGCGGACATGTTAGTCTCCATCGTTCTATCTTCTGGAACACCTTTGATATAAGATGAGAACCATGAACCATTTTCGTTTTGATTTTTAACCATCCATTCAAAAGCACGTTCAGACTCTTTAAAAAAACCTCCAATATTCAAACCCATTGCAGATTCCACCAAATCCCATGGATCAGTCTTTCCATCTTCGTGCCACGGAATTTCTCCTGAATTATATTGAAGACCTGCTATCATACCTGACAGTATTTCAATATTCAGGGTTGGTGAGGGTTGAAGTTCAAGGTTTTTCATATCCATGCCAAAATTTCTCCTTAAATAGGGGTTATATAGATTTAAAAATTAGCAACGTCTTTATATTACATGTCAATGGCTTTTAATTTTACAATTTAACTGTGCAAGTTATTGTGTAGTTAAATACAATATTCTTAAATCGTTTTTTTAATTAGAATTGCTTCAAAATTGAGCTTTACTATCAAAATATAGGCCTAATGGCAAGTTAGTGATTGAGAAAATTCACTTGATTTTTAATCTACCTAAGGTTAGAGAATTGTAATTATGGATAAATTAAAACAACTCATAATTTCGATATTAGCCTCATTTTTAATTTTATTTGTCGGAACCGCTGGTTACATGCTTATTGAAAAATGGGATTTTATGGATTCCATTTACATGACAGTTTTAACACTTGGATCCGTGGGGTATGGTGAGGTGCATCCTCTAAGCGTTAACGGGCGTATTTTCACAATTTTCCTCATAATTTCAGGTATGAGTTTAGTTATGTATCTTGCTGGTTTGGTTGTGCAATTTGTTGTTGAAGGAGAGATGAGAAGTATCCTTGGGAGAAGAAAATTGGATAAAAATATCAGCAGTTTAAGGGGACATTACATAGTTTGTGGATATGGTAGAATTGGAAGGACCCTTTGCAATCAGATAAAAGAGCAAAATTCAGAAGTTGTTGTGATAGAGAAGAGTGAAGAGCTTTTACCTGTTCTTGAAAAGGATAAAATACTTTATATACATGGCGATGCTTCTAATGAATCTATTCTTATAAAAGCTGGGATAGAGAACGCAAAAACATTAGTTGCTGTTCTTGCAACCGATGCTGATAATGTATTTCTTGTTTTAACTGTGCGTCAATTAAATCCTAATATCTATATTATGGCAAGAGCAGGAAGTGATAACGTAAAAGGCAAGCTCATTGCTGCTGGGGCAAACCGAGTAGAGTCTCCTTATGAGGTTGGAGCAGTATCTATGGCTTTAAAGCTGTTACAGCCAAGCGTCAGCAACTTTCTTGATATTGCACTCTCTCGGAAACAAAAAGATATTCAGATCGAAGAGGTTACAATATCTCCCAAATCAAAGATAATTAATGTCATGCTTAAAGATTCTGGAATACGAAAAAATTATAACATAATTATAATTGCAATAAATAAAAAAGGCGGGGAGATGATATTTAATCCATCCTTTGAAACATTTATGGAGGCAGGAGATACTATTATTGCTATGGGACAAGTAATTAATCTAAAGAAATTTAATGATGAGTTAAATCCTCAATAGATAAGAGTGTTAAAGATTTGACAGCTTTCAAAAAGTTGTCAAATCTATATAATCCGTAAAAGTTATAGATAGAACTATTTTTAAATCTTAAATATAGTTCGCTTATCTGTGATAATAATATCTAAATTATATTTTCTCGACTCCATCTGTATATGATCAACAAGTTGCTCTTCAAATGCAATCGCAAGTTTACGGGTAGTCTCAGGCAGCTTTGAGATTAATCTGTTGTAAAATCCATCTCCAAATCCTACTCTTCCACCCTTCTCATCAAAAGCAAGACCCGGAATTAATGCAACATCAATCATATCTAACGGTATTTTTTTGCATGTATTGGGATTGGGCTCCAATATATCTGATTCCGTCTTTATAATGTCTGAATCGTAATTGTTAATGCGAAGCAAAGTTATTGAATGGCGTGATTCTGAATATGCTGGCAAAACAATACCTTTTTTAACTTCAAGACTTGTTTTGATAATTGTTTCAGTTGGCAGCTCACTGCTTCTTGGAAGATAAAGTAATACAAGATCTGCCTCTAAAAAATTTGCAAATGTCAGAAAATTTGACTCTACAGCATTCCGTTTTGCTGCAATTTCATCTGGGGTTAAGACAGCTACCCTCTCTAAAACTTCATTTACTATACTTTGTTTGTTTATTTTTGTCTCATTCATAATCTTTTAATTCTCCATTAAAAACAAGTTTTTTGCAATATTATACAGCGTAAAACAATTGTCAATCAGCAATTATCGTTGACTGTTTGAAAATTGCGTGATAATTTTTTAAAAAATATTAACCAGATAAAAATTTTAACTATTCTCACAAAGATAAAACAGGTATTAAAATGCTGGAAATAAAGTATGTTAGAGAGAATGTAGAGGATGTCAGAAAGGCTTTGGAAAATAGGCGTTCTACCGCCGATTTTGACACTTTTCTTGCAAACGAAAAAAAAAGAAGAGAGCTGCTTCAAGAGATTGAGACTTTAAGGCACCACCGTAATAAAGTGTCTGACGAGATAGCTTCAATGAAAAAATCAGCAAGCCAGACATCTAATAAAGATAATGGCTCAAACGATAATGTGTCAACAGGCATTTCAGCTCATGGAGATGTTAAAATTGCCGAGATGAGATCTGTTTCAGAGAAAATTAAAGAGCTTGATACAGCACTTGCTGAGACAGAGGTTTTAATTGATAGCTTTATAATGAATATTCCTAACATCCCTCATTCAAGTGTACCAGTTGGCAAAGACGAAAACGATAATCGTTTAGAAAAACAGATTGGAACTCCAAGAAATTTTAGTTTCTCAATTAAGCCTCACTGGGAAATAGGTGAAGAGCTTGGCATTCTTGATTTTGCAAGAGCCACAAAAATAGCTGGATCAAGATTCCCTCTTTACATGGGAAGCGGTGCAAAGCTTGAAAGAGCACTGATAAATTTTATGCTAAACACTCATATCAATGATCATGGATTTACAGAAGTATTGCCACCTTTTATGGTAAATCGTAAAAGCCTTACTGGAACTGGGCAATTGCCTAAATTTGAGGAAGACCTCTTCAAACTCCAAGGTTGGGACTATTTTATGATTCCAACATCAGAAGTGCCTATGACAAACATCTATTCTGATGAAATCATACCTGAAAAGAATTTACCAATAAGATTTACAGCATATACCCCATGTTTCCGTTCTGAAGCTGGTTCTCACGGCAAAGATACGCGTGGGTTAATTAGGCAGCACCAATTTAATAAAGTTGAAATGGTTAAATACACAACCCCTGAGACATCTTTTGACGAGCTTGAATCAATGCTTGCCTCTGCTGAGACTATTCTTCAGCGTCTTAATCTTCCATA
>JADFXA010000096.1 GCA_015233755.1 Desulfamplus sp.
TAAGACCTGTCATACGTTCAAAAGCTGGATTTACAGCTAAAAATCTATAATCTATAGGGTTGTTATTTTCATCGCAAATAATCTCATGCAAGGCAAAACCATTTAGCATCTCACGGAAAAGTATTTGATAATTTTCTTCAGCTTTTTTACGCTCTGTTATATTTGTAAACATAGCAAAAGAACCTGCAAAATTCCCCTGATAATCTTTGAGTGCTTTTGCTGAAACTAGTGTCCATACAGAAGAGCCATCTTTGTGTCTAAATCTACGCTCATAAATCTCGTCATTTCCTTTATGCCGAATTGTCATACGCTCATTATGAAAGGAGTTATCTTCTGGAAAAAAGAACTCTTCTACTTTTTTTCCAAACATTTCTAAAGTTGTATATCCAAGCATATCAGCCATAGCTTTATTGACGTAAGTGGTTATGTGATCATTATCCATAGCCCAAACGCCTTCATTTGCCGTATCTATGAGAAGTCGATACTTCTCTTCACTTGCTTTAAGCTCTTGAGTTCTTAGCTCTAATAAATCTTCAACAAGCAATAACGAGCGTTCACGCCTTGCTTTTGTGCATAGCTCAATTAAATATTCAGGTTCAAAAGGTTTTCGGATATAAGCAGAAGCTCCCCTTTTTATCCAATCTAATGCTAATTCTGGCTTTGGATCAGTTGTCATCATCAGATATACACAATCTTTATTTTGGTTGTGAAATGAGTCAAGAAGAGAGTCGCCCATGTTATCTGGGAGATGGTAATCAATGATTGCAACATCGTATTTAGTATTTGAAAAATATCTTGCAGCATCATAAGCATTTAAGGCAATATCTGCACAATACCCTTTGGATTCAAAAGCCCTTTTAAGTATTCCAGCAATAGTTGGGCTATCCTCAACAATAAGGACAAAAGGAGTGTCAGTAAACTCTGAGCTTTCAAGCACTTCAATAACCTGTTTAGCAAAATTTCTACTATCTGCAACCATACAAACTCCCTTTATCTCCTTTATTTTAATCTTTCAGCCGATATAACTTTCCAGATGATTATTCTGCCCCTCCCCAACCCTCCCCAAGGGGAGGGAGTAATTATTATCCCCCTCTCCATTGGGGAGGGGGACGGGGGTGGGGCTAATAGAATTGCCAATTTATTTATCTGGAATACTATAGTTAAAACCATTGGCTGAAAAACAAATATTTATGCGGTTTTAATACCCGCGTGCATCTCTATCTTTTCAATAACCCAATCTGAAATAATAGGCTCATTTGCTGCTTCTTCTATTTTTAATAGATTAAGCTCTTTTGCAAGGTCTTCAAGTTTAATCTCAACCCTTGCCATAGTGCGATGCCCACCAGCAGACCCAATAAAATCAAAAGCCTCTTTTACAGCTTTACCCGCACTTTTCCGTAACCCATCATTTCTTACGATAATCACCAATTTTTTATCGTAAATACCAGATACAATGCTCCAATTTGCAGTATCAATCTTTAGAAAAAAATCTGCTGTAATAACACATTGATCAGGATTTTCAATTTTACCTACGTACGAATAAATACGATTTTTTAAAATTTTCTTTTTTCTGATAGCTTTTGCAATAAAATCCATATCTTTTTCTCTTAATTCTGCGTTTTCAATTCTTGCAATCAAAGATGGACTTGCATATCTGTAAAGAAACTGAAATGCTCTTACATCTTCCATTGCTGTATGACGCAAAAAACCCTTTGTATCGGTCTTTATTCCCATTATCAAGGCTGTTGCTAAGTGTTCTGACGGCTTAATATCGGCAGCTTTTATGTATTCAGTCATCATTGTTGAACATGCACCATATTCTGGACGAATATCGTTAAACTCTGCACAGTCACATGATAGTGGATGGTGATCAATAATTGCGTCATACTTAAACATTGCAAAACATTCGTGGTGATCAGGCTGGGAGTCCACAACCACAAATTTATCAAATTTTCTCTCATCAATTTTTTTGATTGGAATTATATCTATGTCAAGAACCCGCAGCATTGTCAGGTTATCTGGCCTTCTTATTTCATTAAAGTAGGTAACTTTAACTTCATTTACCTTTCTCCACAAAAGACGTTTTACTGCTGTTGCACTTGCAATTGCATCAGGGTCAGCATTTATAACAACAAGCACTTTATTATCTGATGAAAATAGAGAAAGGAACTTCTCAAGTCTTTGGATTTGGCTCATCTTCTCTCACCTTTATTTATATTACTAAAAAAAAGTGTAAGAACAATAAAAACATAACCAGCCACAGCCATCAAAGCTATAAATGGGGAATTTGAACCAAGAGGGGCAAGCAAAAGTGCGGTTAACCAATGAACAGCTATCACAATACCAGAGTGTAATCTAATAGGAAAATCGTTAAAACGACAGATTACAGCAAGACCGCACAAGTTCCATCCATAAAGCGATGCAAATGTATGAATTCTAAGAAGCCATTTTGTATCAACAGGATTGTAATCCGGCGACATTTGATAAAATATATAGGCGATTCCTGAGATTGCAGTTGCAATTAAAAATCCAATACCAGAAGATAGGAACTGCTTTTGCTGCATTTTTTGCCCAAATTTCCGATAAAGACTAAAGACTGTAATAACAGCAATGAAAAGAAGCGATGTAACAGCAAGTTGTGGATAGAATTTTTCAAACAAAATAAATATAAAAAAGGTTATAACGCCAAGATTTATGGTCCAAAAGCATATTACTGAGATGACTCGGTTTGAAAAAATACTTTTAACAGCAGCTAAAATCCCATTATGTTTTAATCTGTGGAGGAAAGATTGCAGGCTGGAATTCTTGTGATACAAATCTTGATAGCCATCTCCATTCAACCTTATCATCGAAAAAATAACAGAGAGTGTGATAAGTGAAAGTGGAAACGAGAAGCCAAGGAAAAAGGTGTTTAGAACCAATTTGTTCATTGTTACTACATGAATATACTCATTGTTGATTATCACTGCACTTGACATAAGAAGCCCAATTGATAGGCATAAAAGAGATGCTTGATGAAATTTTGCTGAGACACTCTCTTTCATTGTAAAGAAATTTAATGGAAATAACGAGAATCGCTCAATTCTTAAACTCTCAACAATTGAGGCTAAACCTAAAGACAAAAATATTGTTATTGGATATATCTTAAAAAATGCAGATAGAGCATAACATATAGATAAAATTAAAAATAAACTCGTTCTGATAGAGAGGCGCCCTATTCCTTCCGTAAAGTAGAGTATGATTGTCCCTCCTGTGCAGAGGTTAAATAGAAAAATGTGAAGTCGCTCAAAATCGTAAGTTTCAAGCGGAAAATAGATGGCAGCATACCCAAAGCAGAGAGCAACTATCATCATTGTGCTAAAAAAAAATTTTAAATTCCGATTCATTTAATGTCTCCTGTCATAATGTTTAATAACTAACTCAATTGACTTGAACCTGAAGAGAGAAGAAATAGTTCAAACTGTTTTGCAGGAATAGGTCTTGAAACAAGATACCCTTGAGCCTGATCACATCCAAGATTCTTAAGTAACTCAAGCTGTTCTTGTTTTTCAACACCTTCTGCAACAACCTTCATATCCATATTGCCAGCAAGAGAGATAATGATTTTAACTAATTCTGATGAGCCTTTTTCATCGCAAATATGATCAATAAAACTCTTATCAATTTTCAGGGTCTGAAAAGGTAAATTGCTCAAATAATAAAGAGAAGAGTAGCCTGTTCCAAAGTCATCTAAAGAAAAAGATACTCCCATTTCGTTTAATTTCTTAATTGATGACATTGCCTGCCCTATATCTTTCATTAAAGCAGTTTCAGTAACTTCAAGTTCAAGTGACGATGGTGGTAATCCTGTTATGTCGAGTATCTCTTTAACAGATTCAACAAAATCTTTGATAAGAAAATGTCTTGTTGAAATATTGACAGATACCACAATTTTTCTTTTAAGGATATTAAGCCAGCGAACCGTATCCATACAGGCCTTTTTAAGGACAATCAAATCAATAGGCACAATAAGGCCGCTTGTCTCTGCAAAAGGGATAAATTGATTAGGTGGAATAATGTTCCCATCTGCTCTTTTTCCTCGAACAAGAGCTTCCATGCCATACACTACACCAGTTTTAATAAAGATTTTGGGTTGATAATAAACCTCAAAATTTTCTGTTGAGATAGCCTGACGTAAATCTCTCTCAAGGGATATTCTGGCTTGAGCCTTTTTGTTTAGCTCCTCAGTAAAAATCCTGTATATATTTTTCCCATGTTGTTTTGATTGGTACATAGCCAAATCAGCATTTTTGAGCAACATTTCAGAGTCAGTTCCATCATTAGGGAAAACAGAAATACCAATGCTTACACCAAGATAGAACTCCATATTATTTATGATAAATGGATGTTTGAAATCCTCAATAATAACATCAGCAATTCTGCATAAATCATCCACATCATACAAATCTTGAATAAGCAGTGCAAACTCATCTCCACCCAATCTGGCAATAGTATCAGTTTTACGAATCTGGTTATTTAGACGAAATGCTATCTCTTGCAATACCCTATCTCCAGAGTGATGTCCCATGCTGTCATTTACATTTTTAAAATCGTCAATATCAAGGACAAAGATTCCAATCATCGTTCTATTACGCCGTGCAAAATCAAGAGCATGTTCAAGCCGATTATTAAAAAGCTGACGGTTAGGTAGATTTGTAAGAGAGTCAAAAAAAGCCTTTTTTTCAAGAGCCTGTTCTGCCTTTTTCCAATCAGTGATGTCAAGCATGGAGCATATAGTTGTAGTTGTGTCAGGAATAATTGCAACGGTTAGGCTGACAAATCGTATATTTCCATTGTAATCTTTAAATCTGGTTTCATACTCTCTTGGAGCTGAGCTTCTTATACTACTTATATTGCTCCTGCGAAGTTTATGAAACTCCATGAGCCTATTCGTCTCGTCAGGGTGAAAAAAATCTATAGCAGATCTTCCAATTATAGATTGATCTTGTGGGATTTTAGTAAGTTTAATGAACTCTTGATTTGCAAGTTGAATAATACCATCTTCATCAATAATCATGGTTGCATTGCCAGTGTTCATAAATAGAATTTTATATTTTCTTTCAGAATCTCTTAATGCTTTTTGTGTTGCATGAAGTTCTGTGAAATCTACAAACATCTCAAGAAGCATGGGTTTGCCTTCCCGCATGATTCTGGCAACAGATCTTAAGACAGGAATCTCGTTACCTTGTTCAGTAATAAGAGTTGTCTCCATAGATTTAATAAGAATTTTGTTATCACTATTGCTATACTCTGATTCATCAAATATTTCAGATGGGTAAGGCAATAAAAATGGAATGTTTGTTGTGCCGATTACCTCTTCATAACTTTTACCAATCATATCAAGAGCTGTAAGACTTATCTCTCTTACAATACCAGAGTCTTCATCAAGCACTACAACACCTGCGGGGATAGCCTCAAGGATCTGAGTAAGAAAAGACTGACTCTCCTGCAGCTTATTAAGCATCTCTTGTATGCTCTTAGAAAGAGATGCAATTTCATCATCTCCATTTATTCCAACCCACTTATTATGCCTATGCTTTGTTATGAATTGAACCTGATTATTAAGAGTCAATATCCTTTTAAGAACTCTTTTCTCAAGAAGGAAAATAGAAATTCCACCCATAAAAATACCTGTAATGATAATAGTTACAAGGATCATACTGGATGCAGCTTCACCTGATTCAAAAATTTCTCTTGAGGCTTTTACACTTATAACAGCAGCGGGTTCTCCCTTAATATCCATGATAATACCCGAACAGATTAGCTCTTTGTCTCTTTTTTCTATGATTGGAGGAATCGCGTTGGATTGTGATTTATTAAATTTTATAGACTTGACAATCTCGTAAATTGGATAGGGTATATCTTTATCATTAATATTAACAATTTCTAAATCAAGCTCCGTACGCTCTTCAAGATTATTGATTGTGATATCTTCAAGCTCTCTTGCCATAATAAACCAGCCTAAGTAGGGACCGCGCTGCTCGCTTGTTAGTATTGGTTTGCATGAAATCATATAAAGCGTATTATTGAATAATATGATCCCTTTAAATCCTGTCTTGTCATTTATCCCTTCTGGATTAGTCTCTGGGCTATTAATTAAGGGATTAATACTTTTTATGATTCCATCAGGAAGTGGGAGAAGTTTATCTCCAGAAGGAGGTAGATATTTTCCCCATACTAACTCCTTTTTTGTATCAAGAAGCATGATTATATTATTTTGATGATTGATAAATGTCTCAATAGGAAGATTAGAATTTATATAATCATCTTTTTTACCTTGTAAAAACAAATAAGTATCGTCCCAAAAAGACCAATCCGCGACCATAATATCAAGATTTGATACCATAGCATAAATTGCATTTACACTTCGATTAAGGTTTGCAACTATTAACTTATCTTCAAGAGCCTCAAACTTACTGTAGGTTATGCTTCGAGTAATTACAAACAGAACTAGAAGAAGTATTGTGAAACAAAATACTATTATAAATAAAGTCGTTTTTCTAATACTCATATTAGAGAATCCTATTCATATTCTGTTTATATTCAAAACTGATACTAACTGATCTTTTGCAAAACAGAAAATATAGATAAAAACTTAATAGTTAAGTGATATTTCTAAGTTTAAGCTCTCAACTAAAGACCGCTTACAGTATATTGTCATGCTGAATAATTTTAAGACCGTGTAGTTCGTCCTATTAGATGTCTTAACGCCTCTTCAAGTGTTGGATAAGAAAATTTAAAACCAGAATCTAAAAGCCTCTTTGGGATTACTCGTGTGCTTGACAGCAGAACCTCTTGCCCCATTTCACCCCATACCATTTTGATAAGAGAAGCAGGCAATGTAAAAGGTGCGGGTCTTGACAAAACTTTTGCAAGAATTTGTGTAAACTCTTGGTTTGTTACTGGATTTGGTGAGATCAAATTAACTGCCCCATTAATAGAACTCTTGGAAATTGAATTACTAACTATTATGTGGTGTAAAGAGTAAATAAGATCATCCATGCTAATCCAGCTCATATACTGTTTTCCATTTCCAATTTTTGCTCCAAGCCCAGCCATAAAACCAGGCAATAATCTCTCTAATGCTCCACCTGCTGGAGTCAGCACAATACCCATACGAGCAAATATTGTTTGAACTCCTGCATCTTCAGCTTTTTTAGCACAATTTTCCCATTCACGGCAAACCTGAGATATAAAAAGATCACCGCTGCAACTATTTTCATCAAGGCATGATTCGCCGCAATCACCGTAAAAACCTGTAGCAGAGGCAGAGATAAACAAATCTGGTCTAAGATGTTGAGGTAATGAGGCTATCTTTTCTGAGAGAAGTGTTGTAGAGAGATTTCTGCTCTTAACAATTATATCTTTTGTCTGCTCTGTCCATCTATTTGAACCAATATGGTAACCATTTAAGTTTATCACTACATCAATTTTGCTCTTCTCAACATTATTATCTACTGCCCTACCCTCTTTAGCTTTATCATTTGCCTTTAAATATGTTTCAAAATCAAGTTCGCCTTTGTATGGATTCCAAAATATTTCATCGCTGTTTTGAGGATTACGCCTGACTAATTTTATAACCCTATGACCACCTGTGGTTAAAAATGGGATAAGGGCATTTCCAACTGGTCCGCTTGCTCCAGATATTAGTATTGTTAAAGTTTTTGGTATTTGTATTTTTTTTTGG
>JADFXA010000097.1 GCA_015233755.1 Desulfamplus sp.
TTTGGATTCTGCCCATCTCAACAAAAGATTTCTATCCAATTCAAGCTGGGCAATATCTCTTTCAACCTTTGGCTTGACCTTATTTATATTATTTTCAATTTTTTCTAACCTAAGTTCGAGATTTTTTTTCTGTTTATTATGTTTTTTAAGAAGAGCAACAATCTCTTTTAGATCAGCATTTTCTTTATCATAATCAATTTTAAGTTCAACAATCATCTCTTTTGGATCAGCATTTGCTTTATCATAGGCAGCTTTAAGCTCTACCATCTTTTCAAATATATCTTTTATCTCACTCTCAATAGTCTCTTTTTGCTTGATAAGATTATCAAGCTCTTTTCTAACGTTGTTGATCTGTCGAGTAATCTCAAGCGATTTAACAATAATATGCTCTTCACTCCCTACGCTTATTACGCATGGCTCTGAAAGATTGCTCCCTACACGAATAGCTGCAAATCCCATCTTAGCATATATTTTTGATGCCATAACTCTTCCTGTAGATACATTACACTTCCCACTGATAATAATTGTTGAGTCAATTATTTCATGTTCAACAACCACATCACCAAATGCTTCAATGCGTGAATTATGGATATATTTTGCTCTTACACTTCCCTGTGTTTTAATGCGGCTGTTAATAATACCTATCTCAACTGAGACATCTCCAATTGATAAGACATTAGCCCCGCGTATCTCGGTTGCTTTAACTTGACCTGCATTAACAGGATATGCACCAGTCAATACTCCTGACACATTTAAACTTGCATATTGCTGAATCTGTCCAAAACGCAAATCAGCATCTCCAAGCACATTTACAACTGGAAAAATGTACAATTTTCCTTCGAGCGAGAGTGCTGGATATCCACTTTGCTCTGCGGTTATATTTAACTTATCTTCAGAAAGTTCATAAAGGCTTACCCATTTTCCACAACGAAATAATACCAAAGATAGTTTACTATATTTTCTATCTATCTCTTCTAATGGTAGAGATGAGTCAATATAAGTATTTAAGTTCATGCTATCTATATTGACATTTTTTCCAAAAACATCTTTAGCTTTGTTTTGAACCTTTTCAGAGTTTATTAGTGCAAGTGTTTTACCTTTTTTAATAACATCCGAGCCTAAAATGGGGCTATCTATAATAAAATCCTCAATTGAAGTATTGTTATCTGCATTAACAATATTAATTTTGTTATTATTTGAGAAAAATTGAAACTCAGGTAAATGGCAGTAGTGATAGCTTCCAACTGCTGTGGGGAAAAAATCATCTTTTCTATCAAGGTAAGATTGGAGAATACCATCGCTTAAAATACCATTTTTAACCCCTTTGTTTTCAAGTGCTGATTTAATTGATATGAGTGTAATAGGTATCTCTTTTTCTGGAAAACTTGTATCTGGTGAATTTGAATATAGAGCATCTGCGGCTGATTCTGAAATCTTGGAAGAACTATTTGAGTCTGAATTATCTTGGGGAATAACGATTTTAACCCATGCTTCCATTCCATTTGCAGATATTGTTACTTCAACTCTGTTATCTATTTCTTTGTCTATTCTGTCCTCTATTTCATTTTTATCATAGTTTGGAGAGCGAACCTCTTTACTCTTTTTATTTTCATCTTTTTTTGTATCTTTTTCCTCTCTCTTTATTCTGATAAGCTGTTGAGCTTTTAGGATACTTTGCTGTTGCTCTTTTGTTAGAACGCCAGATTCAAGAAGGATATCACCTATCATTTTTTTGATCTGTTTTTCACGAAAGAGTTGTTGTTGCTGCTCAAGTGCATATTTCACATCTTGAAGCGTTGCATATCCTCGCTTTATAGCAATATATCCAAACTCTTCGCTATCTTTCTTGATAACCAAAAAATTGCGGACAATATTGGCAGAAGTTGTATCAATATTGTCCGTATTGTCGATTGATGAAGTACTGTTTTCAGTTTGTTTCAATGTCTTTTATTTCCACTTAATCATCATACCTAACACCCTTTTGAGACTGAGCCTGTATTGCTGTAATTGCAACTGTATTT
Source organism: Desulfamplus sp. (assembly GCA_015233755.1). Lineage (GTDB taxonomy): Bacteria > Desulfobacterota > Desulfobacteria > Desulfobacterales > Desulfobacteraceae > Desulfamplus. The sequence goes on from JADFXA010000097.1 coordinate 2,022, forward strand.
ACAATATCTGTAACGGTGCAGCCACGACTCAAATCGTTTACGGGATAACGAAGACCTTGAAGCACAGGACCTACTGCAACTGCCCCTGATGAACGCTGAACAGCTTTGTAGGTGTTATTTCCAGTATTAAGATCAGGAAAGATAAATACAGTGGCTGCTCCTGCAACTTCGCTGTTAGGAAGCTTTGTCTTTGCAACAGAAGCATCAACTGCTGCATCATATTGAATTGGACCTTCAATTTTAAGATTAGGCAACGCCTTTGCAGCTTTTTGGATAGCTATCTCCGTAGCTTGACGTACCTTGTCAACACCTTCTCCAGTGCCAGATGCTCCTGTTGAATAGGACAGCATGGCAACAATCGGCTCAACTCCAAATACAAGAGCGGTCTGAGCTGAACTTATTGCAATTTCAGCAAGCTCCTGAGCATTTGGTTCTGGGTTTATCGCACAATCACCATAAACCAGAACCCGATCTTCAAGACACATAAACATAACGCTTGAAACGATTGAGCAGTCAGGCTTTGTGCTTAAAATCTGCAAAGCTGGTCTTATTGTGGCTGCTGTGCTGTGAACCGAACCTGATACCATTCCATCAGCATGCCCTGCAAAAACCATCATTGTTGCATATTCATTTACTGCTTTCATCATATCGTGGGCATATTCTGGAGTTATTCCTTTATGTTCTCTTAAAGCATAGTAGCTTTGGATATATTCTTCAAAAAATTCAGATTTAGGTGGATCAATAATATTAACAGAATCCATACGAAGCCCTAAATTTTTTATCTTTTTATAAATTTTATCTTGATTACCAAGAAGTGTAATATCAACAACCTCGCGGCGAAGCAGAATTTCGGAAGCCCGCAGAATTCTCTCCTCTTCTCCCTCTGGAAGAACGATATGTTGACGATTCTCTCTTGCTCTTTGTATCAACTCAAGTTCAAACATCTTAGGTGTTCTGATTGTTGTCTTAGTCTTTATAACTCTCTGGGAGAGTTTTTTTGTATTTACATGTTTTTCAAATGCAGCAAGGATTCTCGTAATTTTACGTTTATCAAATGGGGAAATACCAGCTTGAATAGAGTTCACTTTTGTAGCTGCTGGAAAGGTGTTATCCTGAACACTTACTATTGGCGGAATATCTGGGAATCCATTTATAAGTTCTGATATTGATTGACACGGCACTAATCCACCAGTCAAAAGAATTCCAGCGATGTTCTTGCGAGAGGTTGATGATACAGATGCAAGACAAGCAACAATAACGTCAGCTCGATCACCTGGTGTTATAATTAAATCACCATGCTCCATCCTTGGCAGCAGATTTCTTAATTGCATTGCAGCAACATTAAAATTGTGGACATGGCGGTTAAGGTGAGTTTTGCCCCAAAGAACAGTACCATCAAGCTCCTTGACGATTTCTATGATTGTGGGACGGCTAAGTGATTTATCTTCGGGGATTGCATAGAGAAGAATGTTGTCATCATTTTGAGTATCTGAAAGGTGATGAGCCTCTGAAATCCGTTTTATAATCTCTTTACCGCTTAAAGCATCGGTTCTTGTTATAATAATCCCAATACATATTCCCTTTCTCCTTCTTAATGAAGCCAAAGCAGTTTCAACCGATTGGACAGTTTCATCAACTGTTTTATGCTGTCCGCTTGCAACAAGCAGCACAGAACTTGAGAGATTTTTGCTTATCTCTGCATTAATATCAAACTCAAATGATGCAGAGGCACTAACTGAATCCGTCCCTTCACAGACAATAAAATCACATTTTTCCTTAAGCTGATTGTATTTATTTATAATTCCTTCAATAACTTCTCCCTGTTTTCCACGAGATGCAAGCTCAGTTGCCTCTTCCGTTGTATATCCATACATCTGATTGACAGGAATTTTAAGGTCAAAATAGGTTGATATTAAAGCAATGTCTTTATCAACATCATCACTATCGTGAACAATTGGACGGAAAAATCCAACTTTATTCATCTTTCTTAAAAGAAGCTCCATAACACCAAGCGTAACAACTGTTTTACCGCTTCTTGGCCCTGTTGCTGTAATATATATGTTATTTGCCATATTAAATCTTGAGCAGAGTATCCTGCTAACCTCCTCATTTAATCTATTTTTAACTCATCATTTTTTCTTAACTAAAATATCTTGTTTATACTGTTCATAGCTAATATTTGCATTATCAATACATTTTTCATACTCTAAACTTTGATAGGGATACTTTTCACAATCTTTACTCGCTGCCTGCTGCATACCGTCATACACCCCTCTGCTTGTGCAGCCTGTTGTAAGGTACAATAGGATAAACAAAATGAATATAGCTCTCATAGTTGCCTCCCAAATAAATCGTTAATAACTTAGTTATTCTTTATACCATAACTTTCAAATATCTTATTAAATTCTCCGTTTGCCTTGATCTTTGCAAGTCCCTTGTTAAAGGCTTCTATGATTTCTTTATGTTTAGGATTTGTAAGACCTGATGAAATATAGAGATTATTATTGCTAATTGAATTCTTTGTAAATCTGATTTTATAAAGCAAAGAAGGATCACTCTTTTTGATAATGTGAATAGCTACGATTTCATCCTCTAATGTAAGGTCAATTAATCTTTTACTTGGTTCAGCAGTAAGTCTTTTTATATTAGTTATAAAATCGGCAACATCCTCACGTATGAAATCTTTTGATGCCCAGAACTCGTCGCTATAACCATAACCTCTTACTGTTCCTATTATTTTTCCTTTAAGGCTCGCAAGTCCGTTAAATTCAAATGAATCATCTGCTCTTTTTATAAATTTTACCGTATTAACTGCATAAGGTTCGCTGAACATCATGCAGTTCTTATTTTCTTCGGTCATCCATACATCTGGAAGAATATCATATTTTCCTTTAATTGTAAGTGCCTTTGCTCTTGCCCAAGGTACAAATTCCATTTTAACAGTATATCCTTGAGTTGTATAAGCTGCCCTGACTATTGCAAGTGAAAGTCCTTGATTTGGATCTTCTGGATCAACAAAAGGTGGATATGGATCTGCGGCAGCTACAATAATTTTTTCTTCTGCTGAACAAGATAGTTTAAAAACAATTGTACTAAGCATTAGAGAGAACAAGGCAACAACTGTAAACATGATTGGTTTTTTCATAATAAACTCCAGCAAAAGTTACCCTATCGTTATATGGGTAGGGTAACTTTGAGTTACATTGAACTGCCTAAATATTTTGCAATGATTTTATCGTATCCTCCAGATTCTTTAAGTTTTTTCAATCCTAAATCAAATTTATCGGCAAGCTCTTTGCCGTTAGGTATCACTTTTGAAAACAGAATATAGTATTCGTCTGTTTCAACAGCTTTTGGGTGGTTGGTAAACTTTGCCGCATCTTCTGTAGAAAACAGCTTTTTAATAGTTGAATATCCAACAACCTTGGAAGTCTGGTAGACATCAATTCTTCCCACCAACATCTTTTTAAAATTCTGCTCTTCGGTAGGAACAGTGTCTGCTACTATTCCTTTTGATTGATAAATAGCCTCCTGTTTATATCCGAGCGTAACTCCAACCTTATACTTTTTTAAATCTTCTATCGTATTCCAATCAAATGGCTTGCTTTTAAGATGAAAATAGACACCATCATCTTGAATTAGGGATATTTTGTGTATATAAAACGCAGTCTCACGATCTGGGGTTTTATTCCACGGAAAAGTTCCATCATATTTTCCCTGTTCTACATTTACATAGCTTCTTTTCCATGGAAAATAATCATACTTAACATCTATTCCCTCAAGTTTAAATGCCTCTGTAACCACCTCTTCAAGAAGTTTGCCTTTTACATCTGTTTCTGAAGTATAAGGTGCCCAATCACCTATTGCCAATTTTACAGTTTGGTTTGCAAATACGCTTGAAGATGTCATAATTACTAATGTCAGAAGTAAAGCTAATCTTTTCATTTCACCACTCCTTTTGTAAGTTTGTTGGCTACCCTTTAAACCGTCTTAATTTGAGGTTTTAATTTCACTTATCGCCTAAGCTAAAGCTCTGGGCTAATTTTTACCCAAGCCCTATTAAGAGGACTTCTTTTTATAACTTACCTGAGGTCTTTAGACCTACTGCGAGGGACTATTTTGGTGCTTCCTGCTGAAAGAGTTCTTTAATCAAATCATCATAGGAACCATCTGCTTTCATGGTCTTAAGAGTATTGTTGAATTGCTCAAGTAATGGCTGTTTATTCTGTGATTTGGCAAAAACCAAATAAGTAGGATTAACTGCAAAGGATTCAGCTAATGGTTTCGCCTTCTGCTGATATCCCAATTTGGTAATTGACATATCAGCAGATTGTTCAATTGCAATAACACAGCTAAGACGTTTAGCAATCAATTTTTTAAAATTCAACTCGTCAGAAATATTCTCTTCCACTTTAAAAATCTGATCCTTTAATCCTTTATCAAAATCATCTCCATAACTCCACCCCCGAATTACGCCGATACTTTTATTCCTAAGATCAGAGACATTTTTAAAGACAAAAGTATCTCCATTTCTCACGTAAAGATTCAATTTTTCTTCAAAAATAGGATCGGAATAATCAAAAATCTTTAACCGGGCTTCATTTTTATAAATTCCACCAACGCCAGCATCTCCCTTTTCTCCCATAACAAGTGCACGTTTCCATGGATAGCCCTTTACTTCAACAGTTTGTCCCATCTTCTCAAAGACCTTTTGAAGTAGCCCAGGATAAACTCCTTTCGCCACATCAGCATCCCCATACATGAATGGTGGGTTGGCGGCATCAACTGCGATAATAATTTTGTCTTCTGCTGCACAGATGGTGGCAGAAATCAAAGAAATAACTATAAACATAACTACTTTTTTCATACCGCCTCTCCTTTTTTATTGGAGTTTGAACTTTTTATATTCGGGGCAAACAGAAAGTCTGCCCCATTTATTTATTTCTTGCCAAAATATTTATCAAATATGGTTTTATACTCTTCAGTTGCCTTGAAGGTCTTGAGTTCTGCTGAAAATTTATCAACAAAGTCTTTGTCGATTGTGTTTCTACTAAATACACAATATAAATTTGAAACCTGTAATGGCTTAGGTAATTGCACAACTTTATCAGCTAACCCCATTTGTTTAAGCAGATACAATCCGTTAAGAGAATCCATCACAATGTAGTTGAATCGTTTTCCAACAAGTTTTTTTATATTAACATCATCAGATACAACTTCATCAGCAAGATTTGCGGCTCTCAGAAAGTCCCATAACTCTTTTGTATAAGAGTACCCCCTTACAACCCCTATCTTCTGTCCTTTCAAGTCATCAAAGCTGTCATACTTTAATTTCCCAGCATCCTCAGCTCTGATAAAAAATGACCATGATGATGAGACCAAAGGTTCTGCAGCATAGTAAGTTATTTTTTCTCTCTCAGGGTTATTAGCAGCTGTGTAAAGCAAGTCAGCATCACCTTTAATAACCATCTGTTCTGCTCTTGCCCAAGGGTATTGCTTGATTCTGTCTTTTATTCCAACATTTAGTGTCTTCATGACTGCAATAATAACCTCAGTTGAAAAACCCGTAATAGATTCATTTCCTGCAACGCCTGTTTTAAATTCGTATGGCGGCCATTCATCAGTAGCGATGCTGAGTTCCTTTACCTCTGCATGGCAGATTG
>JADFXA010000098.1 GCA_015233755.1 Desulfamplus sp.
ATTTTAAGAGTTTTAAAAAAATTTGATCTTCTACCAGCAATATTTTTTCTAAAATCAAGATCAGATTGTGATGGAGCGATAAGACTTTGTAATTCAGACCTTATATCAGCACAACCAGAGAGAAAAGCTGCTTTAGCTCGCAGAATGGAGGAGTTAGTTTCTGTTACTCCTCACCTTGCTCGACATGCTCAAAGAGAACAGGTCGAACAGACTGCTGCTGCATCTCACCACAGCGGTCAATTGCCAGCTTGGAAAGTTGTAGTAGAGACTTTAATGTCAGAAGGATTGTTAGATGCAATGTTTGCCACATCAACAGTTGCTGCTGGGGTTAATTTTCCAGCCAGAAGTGTTGTAATTCTAAATTCTGATAGATTTAATGGAACAGATTTCTTACCACTAACAGCAAGTGAGTTCCAGCAGATGACAGGCAGAGCAGGCAGACGTGGAATGGATAATATTGGTTTTGCAATTTTGCTTCCCGGAAAATTTATGGATTTGCGACATGCAGCTCGTATGGTTTCTGCCCCTCCTGTTGATGTTCAAAGTCAGATACGAATCAACTTCTCAATGGTTTTAAATCTTCTACTATCTCACTCTCCTGAGCAGATAAGAGCTGTTTTGAAAAAATCTTTTGCATCATATATGCTTAATCGAGGCAAACAAGGAAAATATGCAAGAAAGGTTTATGGGCATGAACTTGAATTTCTTTGGGAAGATTTTTTAGCCCACCTTGATTTTTTGCAACAAGAGGGATTTGTAAAAGAAGATGGCACCTTAACAGATGATGGACTATGGGCATCTAAGCTAAGAATTGATGCCCCTCTTATGGTTGCACATTGTTTAAAATATGGGTTACTTCCACAAAATGATCCAGCCCTTTTTGCCGCGACAATGGCATCATTTGTCAACGAAAAGGAGTTTGACGATGAGAGTCTTTTAAAGCAGGTATTACCAAAAATTCTTACAAAGGAGTTTTTAGATTTAAGAAAAGGGTTAAGACCATTTGCAGGTAGAATGATCCGTAAAGGTTTTGATGCACCTAACCTTTATCTTCAACCAGCAGCTACTATATTTTCATGGGCACAAAATGAGCCTTGGGAAGATGTTGTTAAACGATCTGTCTTTGCTGAAGGTGATCTTGCCCGTCTTATCTTAAGAACTGCTGAAAATCTGCGGCAAATTGCGGGTTTAACGTTCCAATTTCCAGAGATTGCAAAAACAAGCGAAGATGCTATTAACCTTATATTAAAAGAGCCTGTAATAACTTTTTATAAGGAAGTTTAGCAATTTTATTTTAAAATGCTGAAATTATGTGATAATGGAAAGATAATTTTAAGAGAAACATTAACTTTGTTGGAGACAATGAGTTTTTATGACTTTAATTAAGAGTTCAAAATTTGATAGTTTAGAAAATATTGATGGAGCAAATATTTTCACAAGAGAGGTACTTGATGAGATATTTCCCTCTAACAGAGCTGATAATTTCTTTGAGGCTCTTTATGGAGATGCTTCAGAGGGAGCTTATGACATCAGCCTTGAGTTCAAAGGTGTAGAAAAGAACAAACTTCTGTTCGAGTTTCAACTAAAACAAAGAGCGGGTAAATGTCTTGCTTGCAACCTAACGTATGGATTACCAACTGTTTTTGAGCGACATCCAATTATCAACCTTAAAGGTCTTGCAAAAAATATTGAGAATATTCTCAACGGAGAGTTCTCATGCGCAAGTTGGCAAGTAGGAACAACACAAGAAAAGAGCCGTAAACTCCATGTGTTACCCATATCATTTACTATGGCGTAAATAATTATAGTATGCTCTCTATTTTATAGATAACTTTTTAGATTACCAGATGTCTATACTTAAAAGTATGACCTAAAGTATCATAATATATTAATTATGAAAGAAAAAACGACTACTTTCTATTGTTACATCACAACTCCATTAGGAGACCTTCTGGCTATACAAGGAGAAAAAGGACTGGAACAGCTTTTGCTCCCATCTAATGGTATAAAACCACTACCTAATCCGCAATGGATTGAAGATTGCGTAAAACTTAAACAGACCTCAGACGAAATAAAGGCTTATTTCAACAAAGAACTTAAAAAGTTTTCAGTACCTATTAACCCTAACGGGACACTTTTCCAACAAAACGTTTGGAGTGAGCTTGGCTCAATTCCTTTTGGCTCTACAACATCATATAAATGTGTAGCAGAAAGAATTGGTAACCCGAAAGGCTGTAGAGCTGTAGGCGGGGCTATTGGAAAAAATCCAATTCCAATTATAATTCCATGTCATAGAGTAATAGGTACAAATGGTTCACTAACGGGTTTTTCTGGCGGGCTTGACATTAAACGTTATCTTCTCAACCTTGAAGGTCTTCATCTTCTTGCCACTCTTTAATGTAGCTATTTATATATGCCACATCATCATTAGAAAGAAGTGGGTCAGGTTTAAGCAAAACATAACCAATCTTATCAATGTTTAAGGCAAGAGATTGAAAAAAAGCATATTCAATATCTTGCGCTCTATTAAGAATCTTCTGATTATCAGAACTTAGATTGTTAAAATCAGATAACTTATTTGAAGTTGTACTATCTTTTGCTATCATATGTATAGCATCTGTTAAATAACCCAAAGGAGTGAAAGTATCACACACTGCCCACTCCCACTCTTGAGGAAAATTCTCAATTTTCCAAGGTATAAGCGACTCTGGCTTAATACTATCTTTTTCATTTTTAGTAACTGGTGCTTCAACAATAGCCATATCCTTTATCTCCCACCTCATCAACTCTTTAAGTAGTGATACAATATCATCAGAAAAAATCCACTCTTCAGGTTCAAGAAGGACAGGAGGAAATTCAGCACTTGTAAGGGCGTATTTAAAAGGGCCGTGCTTTTTCCAAAATGCTTTAAAATCTTTTACAAAGGGTAGAAATCTCCTTATTGTTTTTATTTCCATAATAACTCCATTGTTTGTAACTATTATAAAATTCTTTTACACCCCGGACCTGCTATTGTGCTTTTTCCTTTATATATAGGGTGAACGTTGATTTGTGTTGATATTCGTTCTTTTAATGCAGGAATATGTGAAATAATTCCAATAATTTTTCCATCTTGTTGCAGACCAGACAATGTTGTTAAAGCATTTTCTAAACTCTCTTCGTCAAGTGTGCCAAAGCCTTCATCTAAAAATAGTGAATCTACTCTAACTCTACGACTTGACATTTTGGAAAGCCCGAGCGCAAGTGTAAGGCTCACAATAAAACTTTCTCCACCCGAAAGATTTTTGGTCGCTCTAACTTCTCCTGCTTGATAATTGTCAACAACATTAAGTTCAAGAGGCTCTTCTTTATCTCGAATTAAAAGATAACGATCTGTCATTTTTATGAGTTCTTGATTGGCATGTGAGACCATTAGTTCAAAAGTCAAACCTTGGGCAAAGTTACGATATTTTTTTCCATCAGCAGAGCCTATAAGTGAATGAAGTTTTTCCCAACGGCTAAACTCTCTTTTTTGACAATCAATTTCAAACTGCTTTTCCTTTATTCTATTTTTGGCAACTTGGTTATCATCAAGTTTATATTTTAAAGCAGCAATCTCATCACGTAGATTTTTCAAAGCATCTTCGCAATCTCTGTTCGCAACTTTAAGCTCTTCTATTTTAGATTCAGTAATTTTTTTGCCGAGCTCTAAGGTTAAACGGTTCTCTCGATCATTTTTACGGGCATGTAAAGTTGTATAGCAATCATCAAGCTCTTTTGCTTTAGCTTTAATAATATCTTGCTCTTTTATTGTCATACGGTTTGAGAGAAATAGTTGTTCATCAGCAAATCCTGCTTTTGATATGCTACTAATAAAATCTATTTCTAACTCTTTAAGCCTTGATACTCTTTTTTCAATACGTTCTTTTAAAGAGTTGATATTTAGCTTTGATAAGTTAAGTTGTTGATTGGCTTTATCACAAGCTATACGAGCTGATTTCTCAGTGGCCTCTAAATCGGAAATAATCTTGTCTAACTGAGCCTCTTCAATATCTGGGTTTTTGGTTCCAAAGATATTAAATCGTTCTCTCTCTTGTTCCTCTAACTCTTTTTTAAGCCTTACTAAAATAGCATTTTTCTCAAGCAATGCTCTATTACGAGTCTCAATTATCGCATCAACTCTTTTTAGATCGCTTTCAAGTGTGGATATATTTTTTTGGATTTCACATTGTTGGTTGAGCTTATCCAACCATCTATCAAGCCGTTCTTTAAGAGTTTTTGGAAGTGTGTGTAAATCTGAATCAGATATTTCTTTAATACCAATGTGTTCTAATTTTGAAATTAAAGCTGTCTTTAAATTCTCAAAATGTTCCGTAATTTTTTGCAGCTCGTTTGTATCATCAATAATTTTTTTATTAAGATTTCTATGTTCGGTTTCAGCTTCAGATTCTAATTTTTCTCTATCAGTAACCTTTTTCAGCCTCTCTTTTTCTGTTACTTCAAGTTTTTTTATAGCAGACTCCAATGTTTCAGCTTTACCTATCAATGCCGTTAATATCTCAATCTTTTTTTCAGTCTCATCTAATTTAGGGGTGTTGCCTTTAGCAAATGGATGTTCTCTTGAACCACATAAAGGACATTGCTTACCATCTTCAAGTTTATCTCTTTCTGACTCAAGATGAGCTATCTTTCTTAAAAAAGCCATCTCCATCAGCAATGTATCTTTCTCTGTTCGGTATTCTCGAAGTAAACGATCACAGAGCAATATATTTAACTCTTTATTTTTACTATCAATATCTTTTTGAATATTTGAAAGCTCATCTTTTAAATTATTAAGGTGAACTTTATGGGTTGCAAGTTTTTTGGTCTCATTTTTTAGCTTCTCTTCATCTTTTAATAGGCTCTCTTTTTTGTATAGAATATCTTTTTGGACAAAAATAAGATTACTAAGCTGCTCTTTTATACCTGCAAATCCACCTACAAGCCACTCATCTTGACCATTTTCTCTAAAATAAGCCTCCAGAACAGTTAAATTATTTTGAGCAGTCTCAACTCTCTTTTTATTAAGCTCCATGAGTTTTTTATCAACTTCTATCTGTTTAACATCTTTTTTACAATCTGCATCAACCTCTCTTATTGAATTTGTTTTGTTCAATAACTCTATATCAAGATAGCGAGCTTTCTGTATAATCGGAGCAGCAGATTTTTTTTCTTCCTTGGCCTTTGCCCTACCCTCTTCAGCTTTTGTCAAAGACTCTTCTCTTTGCACAGCATAAGATTCAATTTCAGGAAGTTTACTCTCTTCTCTCTTAAGTGATATATTATCTATATCTTGCTCTTTTCTAACAGAGAGCAAGATGACATATTGTCCATCAAATTGAGAAGCTTTTATAGCATTTTCAAGTCGATCTCGTTCTGGCTTAAAAACTGAAAGTGCAAAATTTAACTTTTCATCCTCCTCAGACATTGATGTAATTTCTGCTTTTAATCCATCAACAAGAGTAAGCCATTCAATTGCTTTGCCTGTCTCCAAAAGCTTAAGATTCAACTCAGACTCTTTTGTCTGTTTCTCTCCCAACTCTTGAACCATTAAAGCTTCTTGCTCACTGTTAAGAATTATGATGCTATTAGTATTGTTTTGTATTGTTTTGAGTTTTTCATTCTCATCGCGATAACGCTCATGTACGCTTTTTGAAATCTCTGTATAAATTTCAGTGCCTGTAATCTGTTCAAGTATCTTCGATTTTTGCTCTGCCTCTGCTTTCAAAAAAGTATCAAAACCACCTTGAGCAAGTAGTATAGAACGGGTAAATCGATCAAAATCCATTCCTGTCTTCTCTTCAATAACTAAGGCAACATCTCTTCTTTTTGATTCAAGTAGTTGACCGCTTGTTGCGTCTGCTATTTCATGTTTTGCATCTGCAAGTTTACCATCAGATTTTTTTCTTGAACGATGCTGGCTCCAATGAGCTTTGAATTGTCTATCTTGAGATTCAAACGTTACTTCAGAATAGCAATCTCCCGTCTGTCTTGACATTATTTCATTACTATTTTTTGTGATTTTGCCAAGTCGAGGAGTAGCACCATAAAGGGCTAAACAGATAGCGTCAAGAATAGTTGATTTACCTGCTCCAGTTGGACCTGTAAGGGCAAAAATTCCATTTGTAATATATTCAGGGGAGGTAAAATCAATAAGCCACTCTCCATAAAGAGAATTTAAATTTTTAAATCTAAGGTTAAGAATTTTCATGATTTAAAGACCTATTCAGCATTGCTCTCTTTTTCATGGATAGACTTTATTATTTCATTATAAGAGTTGATCAATTCTATTCTCTCTTCAGAAGGTACATCAAACGTGTCAAGACAACGATCAAATACATCATTTACATCTAAATCATCAAGAGTTTCGCTCTCATTGCTTCTTCTGATAATTCTATCAATTATCCGTCTATTCTTTATGCTAAGAATCTCTATGGATGAGCCATCAACCGCATTATGTAGTAGTTCTCGAATATTTCCTATAAATTCAGGAGCAGTGTACTCTATCTCAAGCCAAGCACTACTTGAACTATTTTTCAAATATTCTATTCTTGAATATATCTCATCAAGAGAGCCAACAATCTTCTCTATACGTTGAAATGAGGGAATCTCAATTTCAGATATTAGAGGTTTAGTCTCGTTAAACTCAACCACGATAACTTTTTTTATTTGGTTAGCTTCACCATAGCACATAGGCAATGGAGATCCAGAATAGCGTATATGGTCTGTATTTCCAACAGATTGGGGAACGTGTAGATGTCCCAAAGCAAAATAATTTATAATAGTCGGAAATAGCTCTTTGCCTATATGAGCCAAATTTCCGACATAAAGTTCTCTGACACCATCACCATCAATAGTCTTACCACCAGAGGTAAAAAGATGCCCCATTGCAATAATAGGAATATCTAAGTTTAAATTTTGCTTGAACTCTATCTTTTTTTGTTCAGCTATTGAGCAGACTTCAGTGTAGTGATTCTTCAAACCTTGAATAAGCTTAATATTTTTATCTTCAATACTCTCCCCTAATTCAACATTTCGAATATCTTTATCCCGAAGATATGGCACAGCACATACAATCAATTCAGGACAATTTTGTTTGTCACAGAGAACAATTACCTCATCTTCTTTATCCTCTGTAATTTCGCCAATAACATATACATTCAAAGCTTTTAGCAGCTCTTTTGGGGCATCGAGAAATGAAGGAGAGTCGTGGTTGCCTCCAATAACAACTACATGGCGACAGCAAGAGAGCGAAACCTTATATAAAAAATTATAATATAACTCCTGTGATCGGTTACTTGGAGTTGTTGTATCAAAAACATCGCCAGCAACCAAAAGAGCATCAATATTATTAATTTTTATTGTATCGATGAGCCAATCTAAAAAAGCTGTAAATTCATCATAACGTTTTCGTCCATAAAGTGAACGCCCCAAATGCCAATCTGATGTATGAAGAATTTTCATGCAATCCCCGAGATTTCTTATTTATTAGGCTTCCTGCATAACTAAGTTCTATCCAATAAACTCAGGGATAAATCCAATTTTGCTGGAGGTCAATTCTATAGTTATTAATTAATTCAAAAGAGTGGATATAAAACAACC
>JADFXA010000099.1 GCA_015233755.1 Desulfamplus sp.
GACGTCTTGAACATAGAATATTTGAAAACGCGCGTGAGATAGATAGAAGAGAGTTTGAATATAATCAGCTTAAAATGGAATACAAATATTAAGATTTACAAAGTTTTAGCAAATGAAGTTCAGATGAAAATAATGTTAAATCAATTGATATTTTATAATTTCATAGTATTAAGCATTTTTCAACAAAAGGAGATTACCATGAAACAAACAAAAAAAGTTATTTATCCAATTTGTCTGATGGCTCTTTTTACATTAATTATAAACATTTTTAGTGTTAATGCGGCACCTGTAGCAGCAAACACCACAAATGATACTGTTCTTGAACTGTCAACTGATAAAGATAGCTATAGAACAGGAGATATTATCCAACTCACAATTAAAATAGGTGGAAGTTCTACAGTTGATATTTATATGACAGCAACCTTTCCAAACGGAGATTTTGCATCATACACAGCAGCAACAATGACACCTGATGCTAAAGGCTCTATAATTCCGTTAGCAAAGAGCGTCCCTCTATCGACTATTAACGGAACTTATACGCTTCCTATACCTGTTGTTCCTCTATTTCCAGAGGGTACATCTGAAATTTGGTTAGTTTTTGTAAAAGCTGGAAGAAACCCAATGGTTCTTGAAAATTGGTTAGCAGATTCAATGGTCTATTTAACCGTTGATCAAAATCAAGATATTGAACCTCTTTTTAACCTTGAGAGCAAAACACTAACAGCACCTTTAGGAGATATAGGTACAATTAAGATAACTTTTGGTGATGCTGCCAATGAAGATGGAACTGTAAGTGGATCAGTAACAGGCTCAATTACTGTAACACTTCCTAACGGTGGAACTCGTGAACGCCAATTAACAGGTGAATATTCATATTTCGACAAAGACCTTACCATCTATTTAGAGGGAGATGAGAATTTTTCAGTTGAGCTTAAATTAACTTTCAATGATGATGGAACTTTGACTGGCAGTTATGAAACAGGCGATGGAAAGAGTGGGGATATCAACTTTACTATTCCTAAATAATTGAATGCCTAATCTAAAACTGTTTCTAAATTAGAATTGAAAAACAATAACTATTTAAGGGGCGATCCTAAAAGATTGCCCTATATTTTTATTAGGATAATGAATCCTTAGGAGAAGTTATGGACTCAAATGATGACAATACAATCCGTTTTGCAAGCAGGATGGAGAAACTACCTCCCTATTTGTTCGGAATGATAAACAGCATGAAGATGGAAAAGAGACGCAATGGAGATGATGTAATTGATCTGGGAATGGGAAACCCTGTTGATCCAACGCCTGATAATGTAATTGAAAAGCTCATTGAGGTAGCAAAAGACCCCAAAACACATCGTTATCCAGTCTCTTCTGGTATGAAAAATCTTAAAAAAGAGATATCTCTATACTATAAACGCCACTATGATATTAACTTAGATGCTGATAGCGAAACTCTTTTAACTATTGGATCAAAAGAGGGAATCTCTCATCTCTGCCTTGCTCTACTTGGTCCTGGAGATTCTGTATTAGTGCCAGCACCAGCTTTTCCAATCCACATTTATGCGGCAGTTATTGCTGGAGCCACTGTTGTTAGAGTCCCTATTTCACCACCAGAATCATTTTTAAACAGGATTGTAAATATTTGTGAATCTTTTCACCCAGGCCCTAAAGTTCTTATGATTAATTATCCTCATAACCCTACTGGAACTTTATGTGATGCTGGTCTTTTTAAAGAGATAGTTACTTTAGCAAAACGTTTTAAATTTATGGTAATTCACGATTTTGCATATTCAATGATAACTTTTGATGGTTATAAAGCCCCAAGTTTTCTTGAAACTCCCGGAGCTAAAGATATTGGAGTTGAGTTTGGATCATTCTCAAAATCATACAACATGGCCGGCTGGAGAATTGGGTATTGCGTTGGTAATCCCAAAATAATAGCTGCTCTAAGCAAAATAAAAGGCTATTTTGATTATGGTATTTTCTCAGCCATACAGATTGCTGGTATCATTGCTTTAAGAGATTGCGACAACACAATACCTGAGCAAGTTTCATTATATCAGGCAAGACGAGATACTTTATGTTCTGGGCTTGAAAGAATTGGCTGGAAAGTTACCCCTCCAGGAGCTGGTATGTTTGCGTGGGTAAAAATTCCTGAACCTTACAGCAAAATGGGTTCTATGCAATTTGCAATTGAGATGATGAATCGCGCCAATGTTGCAGTTGCTCCAGGAGTTGGTTTTAGTGAAGAAGGTGAAGGGTATCTAAGACTTGCACTTGTAGAAAATGAGGAGAGGTTGAGACAGGCAGTTCGTCAAATGAAAAAAGCGATGCAAGAGCTTGATAAAGAGGGGTTTTAATAATTAGAAATTCATAATAGCCCTATCCCTTTCTCCTCCCTAAATTTAAGTGGAAAAGTTATTTCCATTCTTTAGAAAGGATTAGGTAGGGCAAATATCTTGGACAAATAAAGGGGGCGTTCCGTGAAACCAGCAATACAAGAATATAATGATATAATGATCATCAAAAGAGACCAGCCCATAAATATTACATCTTCTATATCAAACAATATGAGTTTCTTCAGAAAATTTAATCAAGCAATAACTGTAGGATTGCCCCACAGGTTACACCTACTTCTTATATTAATATTAATCTCTATTTTTTCCTTTAATATAAAAGCTCATGCAGAACCTTATTATGTTGCCCAGAGAATAGAGATAACTATGCGAACAGGACCTGGAACAAATAACAAAGTAATGTCAATGCTCTCTTCTGGTGAATCTGTTACAATGCTTGAGTATGGCAAAGAGTGGTCAAGAATTCAAACTTCAGATGGTAAAGATGGCTGGGTTTTAAGTCGTTATTTGACAAAGGAGATGCCAGTTGCATTTATGGTAACAGAGCTTCAAGAGAAAAATAATCAACTAACTTCGATGTTGGAAAAAATAAAATCAGAAAACAGCTCTCTATCTGGAACAAAGGAAAAACTTATCACAAAAGAGAAGGAGTACAATGACCTTAAACAGAGAGCCTCAAATTTTATTGAGATTGAGCAAAAATACAATGAAGCTATCAAACAACTTGAAGAACAAAAAGTGTTCATTGAAAAGTGCA
This sequence comes from Desulfamplus sp., assembly GCA_015233755.1. GTDB lineage: Bacteria > Desulfobacterota > Desulfobacteria > Desulfobacterales > Desulfobacteraceae > Desulfamplus. Next base: position 3,115 of record JADFXA010000099.1, read on the forward strand.
ATAGCCAATCCCATAAAGAGATCTTATACTCCTTTTCGATTGGTGCTGGCGTGCTTATTATTGGTATCATACTTGGTATGAGTGCAAGGAGAAAGCAAAGAAATACTTTTCTATAGCCTGAATCCATGTGAAAAGTTAGCATCATATAGTTTTGATTTTATGACCGACTTTTTTAAAGCAGCTGTTTCAACAGCTTTTCCAACAATTATTATAGCCTGTTTGTTTAAATTTTCATCATTAACTGTTTTAGCAAGGTGTTGTATCTTTGTGAAAATAATCTGCTCTTCAGGGTGGCTTACCTTATAAGCAACAGCACAGATACTATCTTCACCATAATGGATTGAAAGAATCTCCTGAACTTGTTTCACATGGGCAATGCTTAAATAGATTGCCATAGAACTTTGATGAGACGCAAGAAGTTCAAGAGACTCTTTTTCTGGAACAGGTGTCCTACCCGCGATTCTTGTTAAAATAAGAGTTTGTGTAACTTCTGGCAAAGTGTATTCCATACACATTGACGCAGCAGCAGCAAATGCAGCAGTAACACCTGGCACGACTTCATAGTTGATATTATGCTTATCAAGTTCTCTCATCTGTTCAAAAATTGCCCCATAAAGAGATGGATCGCCTGTGTGAAGACGGACAATTTTCTTACTCTCTTGATGCCCATTTATTATCATCTTTACAATCTCATCAAGGTTCATAGAGGCACTGTTTACAGCTTTAGCACCATTCTTTTTCCACTTTAAGAGAGCCTCTGGAACAAGAGATCCCGCATAAATTATAAGATCTGCTTCACTAAGTGCTTTTTGCCCCTTCACTGTAATTAAATCAGGATCACCCGGTCCTGCCCCGATAAACTTTACTGGATTATCCACCTCTGTCATTTTATTTTTATCTCCATACTGTTATATTGCTCTTTAGTCATAAGTTTAATTTTGGATATATAGAAGCTAAATTGATTCTTGTTTTGAAGTATAAATTATCTTGCTGTTAAACCAATATCCCCTACCCCACTGTATTCTTTTTACTGTATATAATCCAAACTGGATTAAGAGCTTCAAGACGATCTCCAAAAGGCATCTCTTTAGAGACAGAGATCTGAACTTGGTTTAGTTTCACGTGAAACTTCATGTTTTTAAGAGTCTCAACAGATATATTCATGGTTTGAATAAGTGCCGTGTTAATCACCATTACTCCATTGTTTTTAAGTCTCTCCCCCGCCTTTCGTATTATCTCAGAGATATTTTTGCCACCGCCACCTATAAAGATTCTGTCAGGATCTGGTAGATTATCTATAGCATCTGGTAACTCTCCATGAATAACTGCAACTTGACACTCCCCTGCCCTTTTGTTGTAATATAAACCAAATTTTTCAAAATTATATTTAATATCCTCTATGCGTTGTTCATTCTTCTCAACAGAAAAAATTTTGCCTTTCGGAATAAAACGTGAAACTTCAACCGAAACAGAACCAGAGCCAGCACCTAAATCCCAAAAAATATGGTCATCTGAAATTAACTGCAATTTTGACAGCACAACTGCCCTAATTTCAGATTTTGTGATTAAGCCTTTTTCATGAGAAAAGAGATTGTCTTCCATTCCAGAGTAAATCTTTAATGGAGATTTTTTGGGAGTTAACAGCTCATTTTTTAACTCTTTGCATTCCAACTCCTTGTATTGTAATTCTTTGCGCTTTAAAACAACAACATTTGGAGATAAAAAAGCTTTTTCTGCAACTTCTCTTATATCACCATAAAAAGAGATATTTTGATTATCACCACCTAAATTTTCAAACACATACATTGCAAAATCAGATATATTATCTTCAATAAGAGATTTGGCAATCCATGCAGGAGTTTTTTTATGATCCGTTAAAATCGCAATCAACCTGTGATTTTTTAAAGTATCCTTTTGAGACTGTTTATTTTGACACGATCTATTTTGAGATAGATTACCTTGAGCATCATCTAAACTATTTCCATGAAGAGTTATAATTTTTGCATCGTGCCAAGGCTCTTTAATTGCAGCAAATGCCGCTGCAACAGAAGAGATATTAGGATAAATATTAACATTCTCTTTTCCAAGAGCTTTTACAAGAGTTCCACCAATCCCATGAAACAAAGGATCGCCAGATGCAACCACAACGACTCGCTTCCCCTGCCCTACCCTATCTTTTATAATATCAATTAAACCTTCAATATCTTTTGTGATAGTTAGTTCTTCGCGAGGAACACTATAAATTTTATCTTTATAGAATTCATTTTTTAATAATTCAAGATGGCGTCTTCCCCCTACAATAAGATCAGCATATTTTATTATGCTTTTATGTTTTTCTGTAAGATCATCTGGCGAAAGTCCAAATCCTATTACATCAACAGAGCTCATTAAATATCTACCTCTTATCTGCCAGCTAAAACCAATGTCCAATAATCAGGAGTTCTTGTTTCAAGTTCATCAAGATTTTCAATTATCTCTTCTCCCTCACGCCCGCATCTTGATATTGCAACACTATTTTTAAAGAATCCCATTGTTTTCAATGCTTCATTATTTTGCTTTATGTTCTTATACGCTTTAAGCATGACAATGTTTTCAACGCCCTGCCCTACTCTTAACAACTGTTCTCCACCATAAGCTCCAGATGTTATCAAAAGCGACTCCTCAGCCTCAACTAAAGTTCTATTAAGTCGGGCAGCAGCAGCATGAAAAGAGGTAATACCTGGAACAGTCTCAACTTGAGCATCGGGCATCACTTTTTTAATATTCTTTAAAATATAGCCAAATGTTGAGTAGGTCATTGGATCGCCAAGTGTCAAAAATGCCGCATTTTTACCATCTCTCAAGATAGAGGCTATCTCTTCCGCATTGCTCTCCCATGCAGCCTCTGCTGCCTCTTTATCTTGAGTCATTGTAAACGATAAAAACTTTATTACAACATTTTCAGAGAGGTGAGGTCGGGCAATCTCTAAAGCTAAACTGTAATCTCTTTTTGCTGATGCTGCTGTAAAAACCACATCTGCTTCATTAATTATACGGACGGCTTTAAGGGTAAGAAGTTCAGGGTCTCCAGGACCTACACCAACTCCATAGAGTTTACCAAATTGATTCATTATATTTCATTTCCTTGCATTCAGGGTAAAAAACAATACGTAGGTATCGCTATAAATAAACGTGCTGCGTAATAAAATAATAATTTGTCCTACAGTTATTCATTGTACAGTATCTTCCTTATCTCATTAATTCCATCTAAAAGCCTGAAACAAGGTCTTGATACGATCATCTCGTCAATTATATATATCTGATTATTTTGAACAGCCTTGATGATTCCAAAGCCAGGTTCATTTTTAATAATATCCACAGAAACTTGATTCATAACACCATTTTGAGCAATAAAAACATCTATCTCAGAGGAGTGAGATAGAATTTTCTCCTTACCATAATTTCCAATGTTTGTTCCACGTGAAGCAATAGCATCAGTTGCCACATTAACACCTCCAGCAGTCTCAAGGGCAAAAAGCGCCATTGAACCTGGGGTAAATGTTTTCATTTTTGAGTGAATTGCCTCAAAATAGACTTTTTTAGGTTTTATATTTGTCTGAACAAATATTTTATCAACCATTGATTTATAATTTACAACTCGCTCTTTAAAATCTTGCACCATCTTTTTAGCTTCTATCTCTTTGCCTGTAAGAGTACCAAGTGCAAGCCAATAGTCATACATCTCATCAACTGTGTTTGGTTGAAGTGAAATGACCGTAATTCCCGATTTTTGAAGACGTTTGATAAGTTCAGGATAACCTCGCTCTATCATTGGTCTGATTAGAACAAGATCGGGATCAGAACCAAGAAATTTTTCAGGATCATCTTGCACTGAAAAAACTGGTTTCTTTTTTGCCTCTTCTGGAAATGACTCGTTCTTGGTAACTCCAATAATCTCGTTGTTAAGACCAAGATAAAATAGATTTTCAGTGTGTGCCCCGTAAAGTGATATAATTTTGGTAAATGGCTTTTGAATCGTTATTGCTCTTCCATTAGCATCTTTAAAGCTATTATTATGTTCAATATTTGAGGGCTTATAGGCTTCTGTCTTTCCATCTTGTCCAAAGCAGTAAGACAAGTTCCACATAAAAGACGAATAAAAGAGCAATATTGAAAGAATCAAAGTTTTAATCATAAATTTATCTCATCTATTAATAAATAAGTCCATCAGCCGTGCTTTACATATACAGCTTCAATGAGTTTTATACGCTCTTCATTGAGGTTTTTGGTCATAGTTTCCCCAAAAAATTTTCCATTATCACCAAATATGATGTGAGCTCCTAAAGGCATAGGAGGTTTCCCAGCATTTTTTAGCACAGCAGCATTAACCTTTTCCCACCACAGTTTTGCCTGATCGCTCTTATCTTCTACAAAACGGCAGACAAATCCATTATCAGTAATCAATTTTTCCATCTCATGCTGTGATATGAGAAAAGAAATATCTTG
>JADFXA010000009.1 GCA_015233755.1 Desulfamplus sp.
TTATTATTGAAATCTTGTCAGACACTACAGAAAGTTATGACAGAGGATTAAAGTTTACCCATTACAGGCTTCTTGAATCTCTTCAAGAATATATTTTAATCTCTCAGTATCATTGTCAGGTGGAAAAGTTTAAACGAGATAATGATAAAAAAGGTATCTGGATTTACTCATCTGTTGAAAATATTAATTCATCAGTAAAAATTGATTCTATTAATTGTGAGTTAGCTCTTTCAGAGGTTTATCATCGGGTGGAATTTTAAATTTTATATAGACGTTGTAGTAAAGGTAAACCGTGGTATTTTTTTGAGAGTTAGGAATATAACAATGACAAACAAGCTAAATTCAGGACAGTCGCTCAATGAGCAAGAGCAAAAAATAGAACAAGTCCAATGTGAAAAAAATAAGGCAGATAAATCAAGAAGCTGTAGATATGCAAATTTAGATGTGAAATTAACAAAGAATGTAAAAGGGGCTGGTTGAGCTTCTAAACTTTCTCCAGAGGATCTGGAGAGTGCTTTGTGTGGATTGCCGTTTCCTGTTGATGAAAATGTGCTTATCGGCATTGGAACTTCTGATGATGCGGGTGTCTATAAAATATCAGATGAACTTGCCCTTATCCAGACAGTTGATTTTTTCACGCCAATTGTTGATGACCCTTTTGAGTTTGGTCTAATTGCTGCTGCTAATGCTCTTTCTGATGTCTATGCAATGGGCGGTGTTCCTAAAACTGCCATGAATATTGTTGCGTTTCCTTTAGCAAAATTAGGTGGTGCTGTTTTGCGAGACGTTTTGTCAGGTGGCATTGAGAAGCTTAAAGAGTCTGGCACGGTGCTTATCGGCGGACACAGCATTGATGATGATGAATTTAAATATGGTCTTTCTGTAACTGGATTTGTCCACCCTAAAAAAATACTTGCAAATCAAGGCCTTAAAGTTGGCGATTGTTTGATACTTACCAAACCTCTTGGAACTGGTATTATCAATACTGCAATTAAAGGTGGATTGGCTTCTCAATCTACTATTGATATGGCAGTTAGAATAATGGCAGCTCTCAATAAATATGCTGCTGAAATTATGACACAATTTCCAATTACAGCTTGCACAGATATTACAGGATTTGGCCTGCTTGGACATTTAGCAGAGATGATTGCAGGAACAGAAATTGGGATTAAAATTGACTCTTCTCTTGTGCCAATACTGCCTGAAACAGTTGATTTTGCATCAATGGGATTAGTTCCATCTGGCTCTCATCGTAACCGAAAATTTAGAGAGAATATGGTTGAGCTAAAATCAAATATCTCTCCTGTAATGAGAGATATTCTATTTGATCCACAAACTTCTGGGGGGCTTTTGATAGGTTGTCCTGAGAACCAAGCAGGAAATCTTGTAAAAATGTTGATTGATAAAGGAGTTGAAGAGGCAGCAATTATTGGTCAAGTTCAAGAGAAAGTAAAACAGATAATTATAGTTGAATAAATAGGGGAAAAACGATCATGTCAGAGACAATTGATGCACGAGGGCTGTCATGCCCAACGCCTGTTTTGATGGCAAAAAAAACAGTAGATGCTGATAGCAATCTTCAAGAGATTACAGTTATTGTTGATAACGAAGCCTCTATGGAGAATGTTTCAAGATTTTTAACATCAAAAAACTTTAATGTAGAGATCTTTTCAGAGGGAAGCGATTTTAAAATAGTTGGAAAAGCAGATAGCTCTGGAGCAGTATCAACATCAAAGCAGTCAATTAGTAAAAGTGAGCCATCAATAGAAGTTACAGATTCTCATAAACAAAAAATTTTAGTTTTTGCAGCAACTGATAGAGTTGGATTTGGTGATGATGAGCTTGGTAAAAAACTTATGGTAAGTTTTCTCAAAACTATTAAAGAGATGGGAGATGAGCTTTGGAGATTAGTATTTGTTAATAATGGAGTGAAACTTACAGTTGAAGGCTCTGCTGTTTTGGAAGATTTATTGGAGTACGAGAGAGATGGTTTAAAAATTATGGTTTGCGGAACATGCCTTACCCACTTTAATCTATTAGATGCAAAAAAAGTGGGTGAAACTACAAATATGCTTGATATTGTAACAGCAATGCAACTTGCAGATAAGGTTATTAATATTTGAAAGAGTAGATTTGACAACTTTTAAATAGTTGTCAAATCTACATAAAAATTTTAAATTTAAAAAACGGCTGCGGTTTTTTCTCCATCAAATGGGTATGATATTAAAGTTCTATCTTGCAATACTCCAATTCTGCTATGAAAAGGAGTTGATTCTTTTTGGTAAAAGAGCCCAGTTGGTATTCTCTCTCCCCACTCTAAAGATAACATAATCGCCTTTGCAAGATCAGAAGGGTCATGCCCAATAGATTGAATGTCATAAACTCTATCTTTATACCACTGATGAGTATTGATTTTATTAAATGATACGCAAGGTTGGAGGATATCAACCAATGCAAAACCTCTGTAGTTCATAGCCTGTTTAATAAGCTCTTTAAGCTGTTCAGGTTCACCAGAAAAGCCTCTTGCTGCAAATCCTGCACCAGAACCAAGTGCAGTTGCAAGAGGGTTAAACGGAGAGGAAGTTACTCCATGTTTTTGAAGTTTTGTAACCATTCCAAGTGCAGATGTTGGTGAGGCCTGCCCTTTAGTCAAGCCATAAACCTGATTGTTGTGAACAAGCAGGGTAATATCAATATTTCTTCTGATTGCTGCAAGAAAGTGATTTCCCCCTTCACCGTAGCAATCACCATCCCCAGAATTGACCACAATGTTTAGATCGTGATTTGCAATCTTTGCTCCAGTTGCAACTGCTAATGCCCTTCCATGAAGGCAGTGGAACAGATTTCCCTTCATAAAATGCGGAGTTTTGCCACCCTGCCCAATTCCAGATACAAATAAAATTTTTTCAGGTGGAATATTAAGTTCTGCAAATGTCTGTTTCATAGCTTTTTGAATAAGAAAATTACCGCAGCCTGGACACCATTTATTTTCAAAATCATTATCATAATCTTTAGGTTCAACCATTTTTGCTGTTCCTTATAATCTTAAACGTAGATGAATATAACAACAGTAGAGAGACATGTCAGTGCATCTCTACATTCATATTTATTAAATATAATTGATCAACTAACTTTCTTGAATGATTAGGTTTCACGATATTGTCTCAAGTGCTTTATCTACAATATACTGAGCGTAAAATGGTCTGCCATCAATTTTAAGAATTGAGGCATGATAAATAATGCCTGTCTCTTGGGTAATCAATTTGCCCATCTGACAGTTTGAATTTTGCTCAACCATGATAAGTTTTTTATTGGCAATTAGCGGCTTTAAACTTTCTGCATCCATAGGCCATATATCTTTAAATATAATATAGCCAAAATTTATTCCTCTTTCTTTTGCTCTTTCATCTAATTTTAAAATCTCATACGCTTCAATAATCGGACCTTTTGATGAGCCCCAGCCAGTTAGAAAAAATTGATTGTCAGCCTCTTTAGGATATATTATTTCGGGTAACTCCATCTCCTTTTTCATAGCAGCAAGTTTTGAGTTGCGCTTATTGCTCATATTGACTTTATTTTTTGCATCTTCACTGATTTCGCCTTTTTCGTTATGTTCATTTCCTGTAACTCTAACCATTATATTTCCCATACATGGCAAAGCTCTTGGTGAAATTCCGCTATCTGTTATCGAATAACGTTTGTATGTATCAGGTGATTGCGATAAAGAGTCAGAAGCCTTTAAATTATCTTCATTGAGAATAAACCTTTCAACATCCTTATCCACTTTAAAAAAGTTTTGCTGGGTAACTTGCGATGTTGCAAGAAATTGATCTAACATAATAATTGCAGGTACTTGATATTTCTCAGATAGATAAAATGCTTTTTTAACTGATTCAAAAGTCTCAGAAGGTGTGCCAGGAGCAAGGACAAATCTTGGGAAATCATCTTGTGAGGCATTTATAACAAACAAAAGATCTGGTTGAGCGGTTCTTGTTGGCAGTCCTGTTGCTGGTCCGGGTCTTTGAGAGTCTACAATAACTAAAGGCGTTTCGGTCATTGCTGCAATGCCTAAACCTTCGGTCATTAAACAAAAGCCGCCACCAGAAGTGGAGGTCATTGAACGAACGCCAGCAAATGAAGCACCAATTGCCATATTGACCGCTGCAATCTCATCTTCTGCCTGTTCAACAACAATAGGTAATTTACCAGAGTAAGGAACAACACTTGCAATTACACCAGTTGCTGGGCTCATAGGATAAAATGGAAAAAAACGGCAATCTGACGCAAGAGCACCAAGTCCTGCCGCCTTTGCCCCGCTTATAACAATGCGGTCTGTTTTGGTTGGTTTCCAGTCAAATTGTTTATGGTAACGCACTGTTCCAGCAGCTTCGTATCCTTTTTGTGCAGCAGTGATGTTAAGATTAATAACACTTTCACCTTTAGCTTTAAATTTTTTGACAAGAAGCTCTTTTAACATATCAAATGGTGTGCCAAGAACAGCAAAAATACAACCAGCGGCAACGGTATTTGCTGTGATTAATCCCCCAGCCTCTTTTGCAAGTCTGTTTAGTGAGATTCTAAGGACATTATCACTTTTGCACCCCTCTAAATCTGCCTCTGAACAGCTATTTTCATCAATATCTGCATTGCTATCACTCTTATTTTCTGCGTTTAAGATAACAAGGCTATCAGGAAGAAGAGTTGCCTTATTTAGATTCATTGTTCTTTGATCAATTGCAACTAAAATATCTGGTATATGACCGGGTGCTATTAACTGTTCGTTACTTATTCTAAGAAGATTAAAGCTGTGTCCTCCCCGAATTCTTGACTCAAAATCATCAATGGAGAATGTAAAAAGCCCAGCACTGTGGCACACTTCGGCAAGAAGAGAGCCAATCGTCTGAATTCCTTGACCAGCTTCTCCTCCAATTTTTACTGTAATGTTTGTTCTCATTATTTTATCGCCCCTTTAAGGAGTTGTTTTTTTGTAAAATAAATTAATTAGTGATGTTATGCACTAATTTGCCCCACCCCCTTTCCCCCTCCCCATAATGAGAGAGGGAAATAATATACTCCCTCACCTTTGGGGAGGGCTGGGGAGGGGCTTTGCATAACATGACTTAATTAGATTTTCCATTATTGTTCTCAAAATTTTGGATCATTATCTTTCCAAGTTCCATAGAGCGGTTAGTTGCAGATTCAATGGCATTTATTATTGTTGTTCTAAGCCCCCCAGCTTCAAGAGTATGAATACCAGCAATTGCTGTTCCTCCGGGTGAGGTAACTCTATCTTTAAGCTGTCCAGGATGCTCTTTGGATTCTAAAAGCATCTTTGCAGCTCCAAGAATAGTCTGGCTTGAAAGCAGAAGTGAATCTTTTCTTGAGAGACCCATTTTAACCCCAGCATCAGCCATTGCATCAACAATCATAAAAATATATGCAGGACCGCTGCCGCTAAGTCCAGTAAAAGCATCCATTAAAATATTTTCTTCTATAAAGACACTTATACCAACAGAATCAAAAATTGCCTTTGCAAGTTCAATGTCACCCTCTTCAACATATTGCCCAGCAGCGATTGCAGTGGCGCTTGCCTTGACAAAAGCACATATATTTGGCATCACTCGAATAAGCCTTAGCTCTTTATGAAGACCTGATGCAATTGCGGCTAATGGAACTCCAGCAGCAATGGAGATTATAAGTTTTGATCGATCTAAAGCACTTGAAGTCTGTTTTAAAACTTTGCCAAGAATCTGAGGTTTTGTTGCATATATAATTATGTCTGATCGTTCAGCAACTTCCATATTGCTTGTTGTAGTCAGAACGCCATATTTTTCACGTATCTCCTTTAAAGGCTCTTTACGAACATCTGAACAGATGATATTTTCACGATTAGTTGCCTCTGACATGACAAGACCACTTATTAGTGCCTCTCCCATGTTTCCACTTCCAATAAAACCGATTTTTTTGTCTTTCAGCATGATTAATGCACTCCTTAAGAATTGTGGGACGCCTATTTAGAATAACCCTACTTTTATATAAAAACTAAATCATATTAAATATTGACACTCTTTTAAGTCAAGATAAATTGTCAGCTATTTAAGAGGAATTACAACTTACAAAATCAAAATAAAATCAAATATAAGGACAATGTAACTTTTATGGATTGTGATAAAAAAAACTATGATAAAGATAAACTCTGTAAACAGTTAGAATATATTTATTTAACTTACAATAAAAAAGAGTATATCCACCCTGATCCACTTGAATTCCTTTATAATTATCCTGACCCAAAAGATCGTGAAATAGCAGCTCTTATTGCTTCATCACTAGCCTATGGTAGAGTTGAGCAGATTCTTAAACATGTTGGATTAGTATTTGATATAATGGGTAAATCTCTTTATGAATATTTAATGCAAAACAGTGAGCAAAGTATTGTTGAGTCTTTCAAAGAGTTTAGATATAGATTCACTAACTCTGAACATATCTCATCTTTTTTAATTGGTATTAAGGCTGTTATGAAAGAGAGTGGTTCATTGAAAAAATTCTTTTTAAGTGCAATAACAGAGGAAGATCAAAACATTATTCCAGCATTGACACGATTTGTTAAAAAAATTACTGAGAAAGGCAATTGTGGAAACCTTGCTCCAAACCCTGAAAAAGGGAGTGCATGTAAAAGAAACAATCTATTTTTGAGATGGATGATAAGAAAAGATAATGTTGATCCGGGAGGCTGGGACGAAATCCCCTCTTCAATGCTCATTGTTCCTTTGGATACCCACATGCATCACGCGGGAAAGATTCTTGGATTTACAAAACGAGGGCAAGCAGATATGAAAACAGCTCTTGAGATTACAGACGGTTTTAGGCAAATATGCCCAGATGATCCTATAAAGTACGATTTTTCTTTAACCCGATTTGGTATTCACCCTGATATGGACTTTAGTGAACTTGAATTTATAGTAGGTTCAAAGATTTAATAATAACGTAAATTATGAAAAATATAACAACATCGAAGCTCATTATCTTATCAGCTATTTTTTTTGTAGCTTTTACCAACATATCTTTTTTTTCTAATGTGATAGAAGTTTATCCAATCATTCAGAAAAACCTCCTATTTTTAGGCTCATTATCTCTTGTATTGACATGTGTAATTATATTTTTGCTCTCTTTGGTCTGCTATAAGCATACAGTTAAGCCTGTTTTAATTGTATTGTTTCTTATATCATCTATAACCAGCTATTTTATGGACAGCTATAATGTGGTTATAGATCACTTAATGATTCAGAATATTATTAAAACAGATATGGCTGAATCATTTGATCTTGTTAGCCTTAAATTGGTTCTCTATTTTGTTATTTTAGGAATTATACCATCTATATTTGTCTATAGAGTTAATATTAAATATTATCCTTCTAAGAAAGAATTTATTGCTCACTTAAAACTTTCATTGTTATCTTTGATTATTATTTTTTCTACGATTATGTTGTTAAGCAATTTTTATGCATCTTTCTTCAGGGAGCATAAGCCATTAAGATATTACACAAATCCAGTTTATTATATTTATTCTACAGGAAAATACATTAACGGGCTTTTTAAAAAAGCATCTATTCCACTTAAACGAATTGGATTGGACGCAATAATACCTTTAGATGATACAAAAAGAGAGCTGATTGTCCTTGTTGTAGGAGAAGCCGCAAGAGCAGACCGGTTTTCTCTAAATGGATACGCCAGAAAGACAAATCCACTATTGCAGCAAAAAGAAAATCTTATCAGTTTTTCTAATTTTTGGTCTTGCGGTACATCTACAGCAATATCTGTACCATGTATGTTTTCAATTTATGGTAAGTCTAAATTCACCAATGAAAAAGGAGACACTACTGAGAATCTTCTCGATATTTTGCAACGTGCTGGAGTAGATGTCCTGTGGAGAGATAATAACTCTGACTCAAAAGGAGTTGCGTTAAGAGTAAATTATCAAGATTATAAAACACCAAAGATGAACCCTATCTGTGATATAGAATGCAGAGATGAAGGAATGCTCTCAGGTTTACAGGATTATATTGATGCACATGAGAAAGGAGATATTTTTATTCTTTTACATCAGATGGGAAATCATGGACCTGCTTACTATAAAAGATATCCGCCTTCTTTTGAGAAATATACTCCAGTATGCAAAACCAATCAGTTAGAGGATTGCACTAAGGAAGAAATTGGTAATGCCTATGATAACGCCATATTATATACCGATTATTTTTTATCAAAAGTAATTGATTTTCTTGAAACCAATAACACAAGTTTTGAAACAGCAATGTTTTATATAGGAGATCATGGAGAGTCTTTAGGTGAAAATGGACTTTATCTTCATGGACTTCCAAATATTCTTGCCCCTGATGCTCAGAAACATATTCCATTTATAATGTGGTTTGGAGAAAGTTTTGATAAAGAAGAAATAAGATTCAATACTCTAAAAGAAAAGATACATAATGAATATTCTCACGATAATATATTCCACACTATACTGAGTTTAATGGAAGTTGAAACATCTGTTTATGTGAAAGAAATGGATATAATACAACATAATGAATAAAGAGACGCTGCACAAATCAATAGTGATAACAACATTAATTTTAGTTCTCTCAATGTTGTTATTTGAAGTTAATAATATAGATATTACAATACAAAATTGGTTCTATAATTTTAATCTAAATGAGTGGATAGTGGATCGTGATAACGCTGTTCTAAAATTTATTTTCTACGATGGTATAAAAAAAACTCTGATTATCTTTGCTGTAATTGTTTTAATCTCTTTAATATTTGGTAGAAAAAATAAATTACTTCAAACTTATAAAACAGGTTTATTGATTATAGTGTTTTCTGCAGTTCTTGTTCCTTCTGTTATTGGCTGGTTAAAAACCATTACAAACACTCCATGCCCTAAAAATCTTGCTTATTTTAATGGCTGTTATCCTTATGTAAAAGTGTTTGATAGATACCCATCAACTTTTAAGCAGAAAGAAAAAATGGAATGTTTTCCAGCAGGCCATGCAAGCGGAGGCTTTGCACTTTTTTCACTGTTTTTCCTATTTAAAAGTAGAAAAAACAAAATAATGGCTTTACTATTTGCAATGGTAATTGGGTGGAGTATGGGAATTTATAAAATGTTGATTGGCGACCATTTTTTCAGCCATACTTTTATTACAATGATAATCTCATGGCTTATTGTTCTTATTGTTGTAAAATTGCAAACAATAATGATAGAGCTAAAAGTTAAAAATATCGGAGAAAATATAAGGAGAACTTTATGAAAGACGATGTAACTATTTTTAGACCTTATCAATTTAAATTAGGGCATAAGATCAGAATAGAAGGTTCTGGAAGAAATGGAGATTGGGAAGTTATAAAACTTACTCCTAATAAGATGGTTATAGAATGTCCTATATCTCATGCACAAATCTCATGCGACAGATTCTGTTTTTTTGTTGAGGAAAAAAGCAACGAAGAGTGGCCTAAAATTGATGAACCTAATCAAGAGTAAGGATTAAACAAAAATGGAAAATCTTAAAAACAATAGAGCTGTTAAAGTAATTTTGATAATGGCAATGACTCTTGATGGAAAGATTGCAAGACACTCAATGGAGCCTGTAGATTGGACAGGAAGTGCTGATAAGAAAAAGTTTGTTGAGATAACAAAAAAAGCTGGTGCTGTTATCATGGGTTCAACTACTTTTGAGACAATTGGTAAGCATCTTAAAGATAGGAAAAATATTGTTATGACAAGATTTCCCTCCCGTATGCTAAAGAAGATTTCGGGTGATAAATCTATTGACTTTAATGCTATTGAATTTACAGATAAAACTCCAAGTCAAATTCTTAGCTCACTTCAAATTGAAGGGTTTGATTCTGTAGCTTTGATAGGTGGCTCAACTATAAACACACTATTTGCATTGGAAAATCTTATTGATGAAATTTATATCACCCTTGTGCCAAAACTCTTTGGTAGTGGGCTGCCTCTTTTGTCAGGTGAGCTTGATATTAATCTTGAGCTTGCACAAGTTGATAAACTTGATAATAATTCAATTTTATTGAAATATAATGTTATAAAATAATAGATTACCTTCTAATTTTTAAGTTGAGGGTTTTCGTAAATAACCTAATATTGTGCCACTTAATCCTTAAAAAGAGATGTTATAAATTTAAAATTTTAGGATACTGATGTAACGCTATGAAAACGTTAAAAGATGATTTTGATTTTCAAGAAAGAGCTTTTCAAGAAAAAAGCTCATTTTTTAATTTTTTGAAAAAGAAGAAAAGTAGTAAAGCAAATTTTAATGAATTAAGTGAAGATTTATCTGATGAATTAGAAGAAGATTATTTAAATAAATTAATGGAAGAGCGGTTTGATGAAATTAGACCACTAAGTAATAAATTGAAGGTAGAAAAGAGCTCAATACTTAACAGGTTAAATAGAATAAAATCTTTTAATAAGCAGTTTAATGAAAAAAATTTTGAAAAGAGAGTTCCTCACAATCTAAGAGTTAAACCGCTTGAAAAAAGTCTTTTTTCAACTTTTCTTAAATGGGCATTTGGATTAGCTTTTTTTTGCGCAGCAGGAGTTTTCATAGCTATAACACTTTTATATCTTCATATTAACAGCGATCTGCCTAAAATTAACAAGTTAGCCGACTACAGACCCCCAACTGTTACCAATATTTTTTCAGATAATGGCACAAAAATCGGAGAATTTTATAAAGAGAGGCGTATAGTTTTGCCAATTTCTGCAATGCCGCCAGCGCTTATAAACGCTTTTGTAGCTGCTGAAGATTCGAGATTTAGAGAGCATGTAGGAATTGATTTAATAGGTATTATCAGAGCTTTTATTAAAAATATGCAAGCTGGTTCTATAGTGCAGGGGGGAAGTACAATTACCCAACAGGTTACCAAATCATTTTTACTTACACCAGAGAGGACATATAAAAGAAAGATTAAAGAGGTTATATTAGCCTATCGCATTGATAAAACATTCTCAAAAGATGATATTCTCTTTCTTTACCTAAATCAAATTTATCTTGGGCATGGAGCTTATGGAGTAGAAGCTGCTGCGCAAAACTATTTTGGTAAACATGCAAACGAGTTGAACCTTGCAGAGTGTGCAATGTTAGCTGGTCTTCCACAAGCACCAAGCCGTTATTCTCCATTTAAACACCCAGAGCTTGCAAAAGAGAGGCAATTATATGTTTTGAAGCGGATGAAAGAAGAGGGGTATATATCAACTGATGATATGAATCAGGCAATAGCTGTAAATCTTGATATTCAGCCCAAAAAAAACTTTTTTAGCGAAACAGTGCCTTGGTACACAGAGTATATAAGGCGATATGCAATTGAAAAATATGGTGAAGATATGATCTACAATCAAGGAATTAATATCTACACCTCTGTAAATATAGAATTACAAAAAGTAGCTGAAAATGCCGTAGAGAGAGGTCTTCAAGAGCTTGAGAAGCGTCATGGATATGGAGGGCCTCTTAAGAATGTATCATCTCTTGGTATTGACTCATTTAGCCGCAAAATAGCAGCATCTTTACCTAATGGTGGTATTCTTGAAGATGGCAAAATTTATAAAGGTGTTATTACTGATATTGATATTGAAAACGATTCTGCTGGTGTAAGGGTCGGAAAAAATGTTGGAATTATTAACCTTAAAGGGACAGCATGGTCAACTATTGGGAATATAAATAAAAGTAAAGAAAATTCTGAGCAGATTGAAGATTCTGAATCAAGTTCTAAAGTCGAAATCCCTAAAAAATCTCTAAAGATAGGAGATGTTGTATTAGTAAAGACTTTAAATGTACTTGATAAGGGCAAGATTAGAGACGATGCTGCTAATTCTGGAGAGGTAGATAAAATTGATAACCTTAAAAAAGCAGATTGGGAATTTGCATTAGAACTTGAGCCAGAAGTTGAAGGGGCTTTAATAAGTATCGAGGCAAATACAGGATATGTAAAGGCTATGGTTGGAGGAAGAAATTACCATGCAAGCCAATTTAATAGAGCAGTTCAATCAAAGCGCCAACCCGGATCTGCGTTTAAGCCCATAATATATGCTGCTGCACTGGATAAAGGATATACAACATCTTCAATAATAATTGATTCTCCAATTGCTTTTAAAGATGGCAGTAACAAGGTGTGGAAGCCACAAAATTATAGCGAAACATTTTATGGACCAACAAGGTTACGCGAGGCTTTAGTGAAATCTCGAAATGTGGTCACAGTTAAGATTGTTCAAGATATTGGTGTTGATTATGTTATTGAATATGCAAAAAAACTTGGTATTACATCTCCCATAGAAAAAAACCTATCAATAGCACTTGGATCTTGTGGAATCTCTCTTTTAGAGCTTGTAAGAGCTTATTCAGTGTTTTCTAATCTTGGTTATTTAATTGAACCTGTATTTATTACAAAAATAGTTGACAGGGATAATAATGTAATAGAAGAGGCTCAGCCTAAAAAAGAGAATGTTATTGATATGGCTACAGCATATATAATGACCAACATGATGGAGAGTGTTGTTCAATCAGGAACTGCAACTAAGGCAAAAGAGCTTGGTCGTCCAGCAGCCTGCAAAACAGGGACTACAAATGATATGAACGATGCGCTTTTTGTAGGTTATACTCCGCAATATACTACTGGAGTATGGGTAGGGTTTGATAAGAAAAAATCTCTCGGAAAGGGTGAAAGCGGCGCAAGGTCTGCTATTCCTATCTGGTTAGAGTATATGAAGAACGCATTAGAAGGTGCACCTGTTATGGAGTTTAATGTGCCTGAAGGTGTTGTATTTCACAATGTTGATCCAAATACAGGTCTTTTGTCTGATAGCGAATATGGTGTTATAAAAGAGTGTTTTAAGGAAGGTGTGCTTCCAACAAGAAGAGTCATAGAGTCAACAGGTGAAATTGAAGAACAAGATATTCCAGTTACAGAGCAAGAAGATTTTTTTAAGTCTGATATATAATTTTGAATAATTTTTCAATCACAACTAATTGATATTTAAAAGATTTGTCATTTTAAAAAAATGACAAATCTTTTTCCTACCTAATTATCTATTCAACTATCCACGAACATATTATGTTAAACTCCAATATTTGATCCAATAGCGTTAGCTTTAGCTAATCCTTAAATATAAGCGGAAATATTTTAAAACCACTCTTTAAAATTAAGATTTTTTCCTTATATTTGCCAAGACGTTATACTTATTTGAGCTTTATCATCTTTATTTAAGACGGTTATGGTTTTTAAATCTATTTCAAGATGGTCATGCAACTTATTAAAATTATAAACAAAACAATTTAAAGGAGGGAACGTGATAGAGGTCAAAAATCTGACCAAATACTACAATAATTTTTGCGCAGTTGACGGAATTAATCTTGAGATCAAAAAAGGTGAAATTCTTGGGCTTCTTGGTCCAAACGGTGCTGGAAAAACAACGACGCTTAGAATGCTTACCGGTTTTTTCAAGCCAACTGCTGGTGATATTATGGTCAAAGGTATATCAATTTTAGATAACACTCTTGAGGTCAAAGAGCTAATGGGCTATCTGCCTGAATCTGCTCCATTATACCACAACATGCTGGTTTATGATTATCTTTGCTATGTTGCAAAAATAAGAAATATTAAAGGTGATAAGATTGACTCAAGGCTTAAAGAGTTGTCAGAACTTTGCGGGCTTTCAAATATAATGCACCAGTCAATTAATGAGCTTTCAAAAGGTTTGAAGCAAAGAGTTGGTCTTGCTCATGCAATGATGAATGATCCTGAAATTTTAATTTTAGATGAGCCAACATCAGGACTTGATCCTAATCAAATTGCTGAAATAAGAGAAATCATAAAGAGAATTGGAAAAGAGAAGACCATAATCTTTTCTACCCATATTTTAAGCGAAGCAGAGGCAACCTGCGATAGAATCGTTATTATAAATAAGGGGAAAATTGTTGCTGATGACTCAACCCAAAAGCTCAAAAATCGTGCTGCATCAGGCTCAACAATAAATCTATCTTTATATGATGTTAATGGATCTGATGCTTTGCAAATTTTAAAAAGCGTTGCACCAGATATTGAGGTCTCTAAAAAAGAGTCTTCTGAAAAGGGTCTTATATCTTTTGAAATACAAAGCAGCACATCAAAAGATTTAAGAAAAGATATTTATCTTAAAATTAAAGAGACAGATTGGGTTATTGCAGAGCTTAAACAAGAATCACAGACTCTTGAGAGCATATTCCATGAGCTTACTAAAGGAAACTAATTTTGTTATCAGTGGTATCTAAATATAAATAGCTAAATTATTGATGGACTCTGGTTATTAGATAACCGTTTATAACTAAACCTTAGGGATTGAACAATGAAACAGATTATTAACATAGCAGCTAAAGAGTTTAAAGATTACTTTATCTCACCCATTGCATACATTGTTATTTCAATATTTCTTGTTGTAACTGGGTGGTTTTTCTTTTCCACATTTTTTCTTTTTGACACAGCAGATATGAGAAATTTTTTCTCTATGCTGCCTATCATATTTTCTTTTGTCATACCAGCAGTAACCATGCGTCTCTTTTCCGAAGAGATGAATATTGGCTCTTATGAGATTCTATTAACCATGCCTGTCTCATTTACAGACATTGCAGTTGGAAAATTTTTGGCAGCAACCCTTTTTTCAGCCTGTATGCTGTTTCCAACCCTATCTTACCCTATATTTATATCATTTATTGGAGAGGTTGATCCAGGCCCTGTTATTGGAGGATATATTGGGTCAATCCTTCTTTCAGGAGCATTTTGTGCGGTTGGCATATTTGCATCATCTTTAACCCGCAACCAAATTGTAGCTTTTATCATTGGTGCGGCAATCTGCTTTACATTAACCATACTTGATCAACTTCTCTTTTTTGTTCCATCATATATTACAGATATTATGGCTTTTCTTGGTGCTGATGCCCATTTTCAAAGCATTGCTAAGGGTATAATAGATTCAAGAGATATACTCTACTTTTTAAGCGTAATCTTTATTGGGCTTTTTGGAACTTATATTGTGATGCAGGAGAGAAATTAAGGAGAGAAACTATTATGAGTAATGTTAAAGATAAAGTAAACCCAACAAAAGCCTCTAAAGCAAAAGGGTTTAGTAATAAGGGTGTCTGGTTTAAATTTTTGATTTATATGGTTGTCGTTGTTCTTGTAAATATTGCGGGAATAACCCTCTTTTTTAGAGCTGATCTTACTTCAAACAAGATATATTCAATCTCTGATGCAAGTTACAAGGTTGTATCAACTCTGTCCGAACCTTTGACAATTAAAGTGTTTTTTACAAAAAATCTGCCAGCCCCCCACAACAACACAGAGCGTTATCTTCACGACCTTTTGGAAGAGTATGCAGCTCAATCTGGCAAGCTGTTTAACTACAGATTTTATGATGTTACAGCAACTGAAGCTGGTGTTACAGAGCAGACAAACGTAAACCGTGATATGGCAGAAGATTATGGAATATCTCCTGTTCAGATTAGGGTAATTGAAAATGATGAGGTTAAATTTCAGCAGGCATACATGGGGCTTGTTATTATTCATGGTGATATGATTGAAAAAATTCCAGCAATCACATCTACAGATGGTCTTGAATATTCGTTGACCTCAACAATCCAGAAGCTGAACAACAAGGTAAGTGCATTGCTTGCTCTTGATGAAAAGATCAAAATTACACTTTACCTATCGTCATCACTTGAAAAGGTTGCACCGCTTATGGGTATTGATGAGCTTTCAACAATGCCTAAACGAATTGAAAAGGTAGTTGAAAAGTTAAACAGCAGAAGCCTTGACAAAGTTGAGTATAAATATGTTGATCCAAGCAACACCCTTACTGGCTCTTCAAATAGCAATAACCTTGATGAGTTGTCTAAGAAATACAATATAATGGCAATGAAGTGGCCTGAAATTCCTCAAAAAGGGATTCCTGCGGGAGCTGGCTGTGCAGGAATTGTAATGGAGTATAAAGAAAAGGTTAAGACAACCCAGCTTATCAGCAGTATCAAGCTCCCAATTATTGGCACAACATACCAGATGGTTGAACCAGAAGCACTTGAAGAGCTTTTTACCCAGACAATGGAGACCATGATCGGCATTAACGAAACTATTGGATACCTTGCAGATCACGGTACGCACACACTCATGGATAGAAACATGGCAATGATGATGCAAGGACAGCAGCAAAGTTCAATGACAGCATTTAATCAGCTTGTTTCTGAGAGATATTCAATACAAAATGTCAATTTAAAAGATTCTGCTGATTCACAAGATAAATCAGCATCAACTCCCACTCAATCAAAGAGCTCATCTAATCTATCACCAATTCCAGAAGGGCTTAAAACATTGATTATTGCAAGACCAACTGAGCCTTTTTCAGACTATGAACTTTTTCAGATTGATCAAGCACTTATGAAAGGGACAAATATCGCATTTTTTATGGATACATTTAATGAGGTGATGTCTCAACAGATGTCGTTTGGTGGTGGTCCTCAATATATTCCAATTGACACAGGGCTTGAGAAACTTCTTAACCATTATGGTGTAAAGATTGATAAATCTTATATCCTTGATGATAACTGCTACAAACAGCAAAAGCCAGCAAATCAAGGTGGTGGTGAGCAAAAGATTTACTTTGCCCCAATTATAAAAGATGCAAATATAAACAATACTCCGCCTTACATGAATAATATCAAAGGCATTATTGCTATGAAAATATCGCCTTTAGAGTTAGATGAAAAACAGCTTGAGCAAAATGGAATTAAAGCCTCAAAGCTATTTTCATCATCAGAAAAGTCATGGCTTATGCAGGGAAATATCAATCTAAATCCAATGTTTATGAACCCACCACAAGATGCATCAAAGATGAAATCATATCCTCTTGCCTATATGTTAAACGGTGAGTTTACAAGCTATTTTGCAGGTAAACCAATTCCTCAAAAAGAGGTTAAAGATGATGCTAAAAATGAAGATGAGAAAAATTTAGAAAATAAAAATGATGCTGAAAATAATGGCTTAGACCCTTCTGCGAATCCAATTAAAGCACCAGATAGCAAAGGCGAAATATCTGAGACCAATACCGATGATATGAAGAAAAAAATTATTACTGAAAATAAAGACGAGATTGCAAAAATTGAGGTTCAAAACACTCTAATTACAAAGGGAAAACCTGCTAAAATTTTTGTAATGGCATGTTCTTCAATGCTTCAAGATAATATGCTTGATCCAGAAGGTAGAACAACCAATGCAACTTTTCTTTTGAATGTAATTGATCACCTAAATGATAGAGATGATGTTGCATCTATGCGCAGCAAAAACCAGACATTAAATCCGCTTGAAGAGACCTCTCCAGTTACGAGAACTTTTATAAAACTGTTTAACATCGCAGGGCTTCCTATTTTTGTGATTCTGTTTGGTTTTATCATTTGGGCAAAAAGATCATCTAAGAGAAAGACAATTAAATTTATGTTTCAGAAATAGTATTCCAGATAAATAAATTGGCAATTCCTGTTGCCCCATCCCCTCTCCCCTCCCCAATGGAGATGGGGAATAATTTCTCCCTCCCCTTGGGGAGGGCTGGGGAAGGGCAAAACAGAATAAGGAGGATAATAAAAAAATAATGAAAAAAGAGTATATTATACTTGGGCTGATAATTATTGCACTATCTGCCTATCTTATAACAAATAAAACAGATAGAGATAATTATAGTTTGCCTTCAATTTCGGAAATTAATGTTGCAGATATAGTTGAAATCAATCTTGAAAAAGATGGTAAAAATATTTTGATTTCAAAAAAAGATAGCTCATGGATCGTTGGTTCTGTTGCTGACAAAACCTATCCTGCTGACCAAGAGAGTATTACAAAGATTCTTGATATAGTAAAAGCACTTAAAGTATCTGCGTTAGTTTCTGAAAGCGGAAATCTAACGCCTTATGAGTTAGATGCAAAAAATAAAATCAATGTTACCGTTAAATCTAAAACAGCAACTGTTAGAAAATTTGAAATAGGCAAAACTGCGCCATCTTTTCGCCACACCTTTGTAAAGTTAGATGGCAGCAAAAGCGTTTATCATGCTGAAAAAAGTTTTCGCCGTGATTTTGAGAAAACAGTTGATGATTTAAGAGATAAAAAGGTTCTTTCATTTGATAAAAATAAAATAACAAACATTACCCTTAAAAAAGGTGATATTATCAAAGAGGTTGCTATCAAAGATGGAAAACCTGTAGAGAAAAAAGACGAAAAAGCTCAAGATAGCAGTAAAGATGAAAAGTCCGCGGATAATAAAATTGATGAGAATAAGTCTGGCGAAAATAAATCTGATGATAAGAAAGCTGATAATCTTTTAACAAGCAAGAATAATGAGGCTATTGAAGGCATTTTAGCCACATTATCAGATTTAAAGTGTAACAGTTTCACGGATACAGAGAACAAAAATGAGTTTAAAGATAAAGGAATTGAAGAGATAGCCAAAGTTACTTTAAAAGCAGATGCAAATAAAGAGCTTTCCTTTGTTATCTACAAAAAAGATGCAAAAGAGAACTATCCAGCAATAACCTCAGAAAATGTTTATCCATTTTTGCTAACTACTTATGAAGGTAATGATATAATTACCAAAATAGATGATGCAATGGGGTTAAAAAAAGAGGATAGTCCATCATCAAAAGTTAAAGATAATTCTGAAACAAATCTTGATTCTAAAACTGAAAAGAGATAGTTTACACCCCACAATTCACTTTGATTGCTGGTTTATTTTTGTTTAATAATTGTTGTCATTGTTATCTTTTAATAAAATTAATGCCATAGCAATATTTTAACTTACTTATTTAAAAAGGAGAGATAATTATGGAGTTGCTTAAAATAATACTTGCTGTTCTACTTCCGCCATTAGGAGTTTTTATTCAAGCAGGACTTGGCAAACAATTCTTGATAAACATTCTGCTTACAGTTCTTGGATACCTCCCGGGCGTTGTTCATGCAGTATGGCTTATTGCAAAGTCAAATGCTCCACAACATTAGTCTTTTAGCTTTCTTACACAACCATGAGAGTCAATATGATAAAGAGATTCTCATGGTTAGTAATCTCTTAAAAATTCTTCTTTTAGCTATTCTTCTTAAATTTAAACCCTATTATTAAAATGGAGACTGTAAAATGCGTTCTAAACGTTTGGCAATAGAACTTCAAAGAGTTATTTTTATAATTATTGGGATTAGTATACTATTTTTCTTTTCTGGTTGTAGTAATAGCCTTTTTTCAGGTTCTGGCAAAAAACAGACCGTAAGCTCTAAAGTCTCTCAACAGACAAACGCAGTATATTATGATTTTGAGGATATTCTTGTCCCAAGAGATATGAAGATTGATGATAGCTCAACAGTTGTTGTAAGCACCCCAGGACACACTTCAGGAATTATTACATTGAAGGGCAGAATAAGTAAGGATTCATTATTAAAATTCTTTAATAACAATATGCAAAAAGATAATTGGAATATAATAAGCCAAATAAGATCACCAACTGCGATTATTCTTATTTTTCAGAAAGCATCAAGATGGGCAGTTATTACTCTTCGTGATAGAGAATACTACACTTATGCAGAGATAGGGGTTGCGCCATCATTTGGAGAGACATCTTCAAATGATGTAAATATGCCTTCAGAATCAAGCTATAACTCAAATTCAAGTTATGGCTCTGGATTGAATTCTGGTTCTGGAACTAATACTGGCGGGAAAATAGAGAGTCAAAATCTATTTGAATAGAAAGATAATTTGACAGATTAAATAAAGAGAAAGAGGCAATTTAGCAATTGAATAGAGCTTAACAGATAAAAGGTTTGTTTATGTTGAAAGGTAAGAAAATAATTCTTGGTGTTTGTGGTGGTATTGCTGCATATAAATCAGTTGAGCTTTTGCGACTTTTAAAAAAAGCTGGCGCTGACGTAAAAGTAGCTATGACTAAATCTGCTTTAGAGTTCGTAGGGGAGCTTACATTTCGTGTACTTTCTGAGAATGATGTTATGACTGATCTCTTTGGAGATAGCTCATCCAAATCAGCAACTTCTAATAGCTCTAAAGATGTTTCAGTTAGGCATATTGAATGGGCAAAAGAGGCTGATGCAGTTGTTATTGCTCCTGCTACAGCAAATATAATAGGAAAGCTTGCCAACGGCATAGCAGATGATGCACTATCTACAATGATGATGGCTGTAACTGCTCCTATAATACTTTGCCCTTCAATGAATACACAAATGTATGAAAACAGAGCGGTTCAACGTAATATTGATATTTTAGAGCAAGATGGCGTCTTCATTCTTGAACCCGGAACTGGTGAGCTTGCATGTAAGACAAGTGGTGCTGGGCGTCTTCCTGAACCAGAGATAATTTTTGATAGAGTTATAAAACTTTTTTGTCCAAAAGATTTAAAAAATAAAAAAATAGTCATATCAGCAGGACCTACAAGAGAGGCAATTGATCCTGTACGGTATATAAGCAATCACTCTTCTGGTAAGATGGGCTATGCCGTTGCAGAAGCTGCGGAAAAACGAGGAGCTTTAGTAACCTTAGTCTCTGGACCAGTCTCTATTTCCCCTCCTTTTGGCGTAAATTTAATAAACGTTGAGAGCGCAAAAGAGATGGCAGATGCAATGATAAAAGAGCTAAGTGATGCAGATATAATCATAAAAGTTGCTGCTGTTGCTGATTATAGACCATTAATTGCTCAGGAAAATAAGATTAAAAAGTGTCAAAGAGATAGCGGCTCTCTTTCAATTGATTTGATAGAGAATCCAGATATTCTCCAAATTATAGGAAAAATTAAAAGAGAAGATCAATTTCTTGCAGGATTTGCAGCAGAGACTCAAAACCTTGATAATTATGCTCTTGCAAAAATCGAAAAGAAAAATTTAGATATGATTGCTGGCAATATTGTTGGAATAAAAGGTTCTGGGTTCCAAGCAGATACTAATAAAGTTAAATTCTTTTTTAAAGATGGATCAACCTACGATATTCCTTTAATGGATAAACTTAAGGTAGCTCATAAACTTCTTGATCATATTATTTCACGAGTTGCAAAGGAGTAATATTAAAAAGAGAGATATTTTTTTAGTAGCTTGTTTTAATTTAGGGGTTAAAAAAATAATTCAAGATTGGATAAAATTGTTTTGAAAACCGATTTTTTTACAATACTCCAACAGACATCTGAACTACTTTCATGGTATAAAGAGATAGGAATTCAAAACCTTGATCTATCTGAAGAATCTCTCAATTCAATAAGTAGATGGTGTAATAAAAACTCTACACAATATACTAATATAAAATCAAATAGTTCCCCAATATCTTGCCAACATCCTGTCAAAAATTTAACACAACATAATACTCATTCAAATCAAAATTCTACCCATTTAACAGAACATCATACCAATCTAAAAAAAGTTGGCAGCACTGCAGCAAAAGCTCACAATGTAGTTGATGGACTTTCCTCTTTTTTTAACCCCATTGCATCATCTATTTTG